>JANNVS010000071.1:0-7464 GCA_031414515.1 Sphingobacteriales bacterium
TTTTGTAATTTTGTTATTATTAAAAATAAAAATTAATTACAATGGAAAAGGAATTTAAAATAGTAGAATTTACAAAGTCTGAGAATTTAAGGATTTTTATAAATGACAAAAAAATTAAGAAAGAAGATATAGTATCTATAAGTCATAGAATTGCAGAAAATAAAGATACCCATGTTGTACTCTATTATTTTGAATAACATTAATGTATTCTACTCAAAACGACACCCAAACCGACACCCAAAAATAAAATATTGCCCTAAATAGTTGACTATCAGTATTAATTTTATATTAATTCGAGTCCTTCTCTTACAGCAAAAAAAAACCGTTTGCCAGTTGGCGGACGGTTTTTTTATTTTATAATGTTCTATTAAAATCTTCACTTACAATTCTTCATCAGCATTTCAGTAGCTTTTGAGTAGCCGAGTTTTTCTGCTTTTCTCCAATCAGTGCAAGCACCTTTTTTATCTTTCATAAGCAACTTAGAACCACCTCTGTTAAAATAGGCGCGTGCATATTCAGGTTTTAGTGCAATGGATTTTGTATAATCTTTTACAGCTTCTGTGTAATTCTTTAGTTCATGTTTGGAGTTTGCACGATTATAATAGGCAAAAGCATTTTTCGGGTCGAGTTCTATTGCTTTTGTATAATCTTTAATAGCACCTTTGTAATCTTTTAGTTTATCTTTTACATTACCACGATTATTATAAGGTTCTAAAAATTTTGGTTTTAATTGTATGGCTTTGGTATAATCTTGTATAGCGCCTTTAAAATCACCTATGTCATTTTTAGCAATTCCGCGGTTGTTATACGTTTGCGCACGCATAGAGTCAATTGCTATCGATTTGGTGTAATCTTCAATAGCACCTGCGTGATCACCTGTTTTATCTTTAGCATTTCCACTAAAAAAAAATTCTTTAGCTGTTTGTGCTGAAGTAAAATGTTGGTTAAAAATAAAAATTAGTATACACAGAAAATATTTCGACATCCAACTTTTTTTAATTTATGCAAAGGTATTTATTTCTTATCGCTTCCATTTCTTAAATTATATTATTTCTCTTTTTGCAATTCTTTTAACATCAGTATAATTAAATCTAATTTCTCCGTCTCAATTAGATTTAATTGTTTTTGTAGTGCTTCAATTTCAATTTTTGCGGCAACGTTTGTTTGATAGTCTGCCTGAGCCTGCAACCTGTCTCTGTCGGTTTGACGATTTTGAGCCATCATAATAATGGGTGCCGCATAGGCTGCTTGTGTAGAAAACAACAGATTGAGCAATATGAAAGGATAAGCATCCCAATGTTTTACAAAACCTAATATATTTAAACTCATCCAGATTATTACTATGATTGTTTGAATAATAATGAAACGCCACGAACCCATGCCTGTGGCTACTGAATCAGCTAGACGTTGTCCAAATGTGGATGTTATTAAGTGTTTGTCGTGCCAGGTAGTTGGAGTGCTCATTATATTTTTTTTGTAAAAATGATGATTTTTAATTACATTTCTAATTCTTATTTTTCATGCATAATCTTTCAATATGAAAACAAGATGTCTATTGTTTCTAATTTCTTCATTTTTTTTATTCTCTTGTAAGAAAGAAAAAAAGCCAGAAGAGTTATATATACCAGATTGGGTTTTCAAGCATTGGGTTTGGGAAGACGAAGGCACTACGGCAAGCGCCACTCAGTTAGCAGATGATTATATAAGCAACGGAATTCCAGTAGATGCTATAATAATAGACAGTCCATGGGAAACTGGATATAATACATTTCTCTGGGATAATTCTTTGTATCCTGATGCACAAGGGATGATTGATAATTTTCACAGTAAAAATATAAAAGTAGTAACCTGGATTACCGGCGTCGTAAATATAGATGCACAACCACTTTATGATTCTATGAAAGCGGCTAATTTTTTTATGCAAAATGCAAAAGTATTTGGATGGTGGAAAGGCGATGGTAGTTTATTTGATTACTGGAATCCACAACTGAATACATGGTTAAAAGGCAGAATGGACAACGTATTAAATATGGGAATTGATGGATGGAAATGTGACGGAACAGATTATTATTCTTTATTTACACCATACTCTAATACGCTAAGAAAAGATGTTTCTAGAAATGACTATTCCAAAATGTATTACCAATTTTTTAATGATTATACTAAACTAAAACGTGGAAAAGATGCTCTTGTTATGGCTCGTCCAATTGATAATTATGGTGTGGAATTTTTAAGCGGTGATATTGTTGCATTTGCAGACAAGAATATGATTTTTGCAGGTTGGGTTGGCGACCAGGATGCCACGTTTGAAGGATTGCGTAAAGCTTTAAACAATATGTATCATTCGAGTAAATACGGATACCTTATTTTTGGGTCAGATATTGGCGGATATAGAGAAGATGACACACAGCCACTTAAACGGTCTAAGGAATTATTTATTCGCTGGGCACAGCTAGGTGCATTTTCAGGTTTAATGGAAAATGGCGGTGGCGGTGAACATCGTCCATGGAAATTCGATTCACAAACAAAAGATATTTACAAACGATTAGTAGAAATAAGAAATCAATTAGTGCCGTATTTATCAGAAGAAGCAAAGAAAGCTTATCAAAGTAAACATTCATTAATGCAGTTCTTGAATGCAGGCAATTTTTCGTATTTATTAGGTGAAGATATTTTTATTGCTCCAATTACCAATATAAATTCAACTATAAAATTTACTTTTCCAACAGGAAATAACTGGGTTTATTTATTTGATAAATCCAAAGTATTTACTGGTGGCGAAACGATGGACACTATTTTCCCAATGAACGAATTTCCTGTATACATAAAAGAAAATTCGAAGTGGTTAGGTAAAATTAATTAGGTTATTGTTTTATGAATGGCAATACTTGGCTTTCATTATTCGTTCTAACTTCAACAAAATAAATACCATTACTAAAATTTGCAACATCAACTTTTATTGCTTGTGATGATATAGTTTGTTTCAAAATAATTCTTCCATATACATCTATTATTCTAAGCATAGCATTATTTATTGTTTTATATAATTCCAGTTGAACCACATCAGTTGCAGGATTTGGAAATAATTTTGCTACAATACTATTTTTTTGTAAGATTCGTGTAAGTGTACTTCTAAACACAACACTATTATAACTAGTATCTAAAGTATTGCAATTTCCTAATAAAATACAACGATAATATTTAGTGCCAACTGAATCTGATGCAAGTTTTAGTGTATCGTTATTGGTATTTGGAATGTTGTACCAATAGTTTCTATCTATACTTTTTTGCCATTGATACGAAATCACGTTTTGTGTTTGTATAAAAAGTTGCAACGTTGTATCGTTGGCATCAGCATATAATGTATCTGTTTGGTTACTTACAGATATGCTTGGAATCATTACATTCTGCAGCAACTGCACAGTTGCTACTGCACCAACATTTCCTGAATTATCGAACGCCTGTACAGACCAATTTATCTCAGGACAAAATGATGGCTGATTCTTTACCACAAAAACTGGAGCAAATACAGTATCGATAAGTTGATTATCTTTCTTCAATATATATCCTTGAACTCCTATATTATCAATAGCAAAATCCCAAGATAGTGTATAGTTTGCACTATCTGTTTTATTTACAATTTGTAGTTGTTTTGGTGAAGATGGTGCTTCATTGTCGCGTGCTCCAAGAACAAAAATATGCGATTCTACACCTAAATTTTTTGGTGGAATTATTTTAAATGTATCATTGCTTAATGGCTGAACTGTGACAGGTATTTTTTTACCATGTTCTCCTAGCATATACACTTCATCTGTAGCTATCCATTTTGGTTTTACAAATTTTAATTCATATGCCAAATTTTTATTGATAGTTGCATTGTATAAAATTGGTGAAAAACTTAGATTCCAATTATACATTACTGAATTATTCATTGCAGCAATCAGCATATACTTATCGCTCACCAATGATCTGGTAATTACTTTATTATTACTACTTGAAACATTAAAAAAAGGTTCACCATATAAACATAAGTTTCTGATTGCAGATTGCATATATATTGTTTGCTGTGCTGCACGCCACATTGCTGGATATGTTGATTTTGAATGACCCTGTGCAACAAACAATTCTAACCCTTTTGCACCGCCAAATACATGCATCCAGAATTGAATATTATATGTAAAAGTATCTTGAATATAGCTCCACGGTCCTGGAAGAAATTGTACCCAACTCCATAATCTTCTTGGTTCAGAATTCGTTTTTAATATCTCAGTATATTGCAGTGCTTCATCCAGATTTGCAGGTCTTCCAATTATCGGCACCCACGTTAACGCAATAATATTTGGTGCTGGTGGCGCAGCATAATGATCCATAGAAATTATATCACTGTAAAAACTATATCTGTTAAATTTACGCTGAACTGCTAAATTTACATGTGATGGAGTATTGTTATCATTATTCCAGTATGTCAGGTTCTTATTAACTTGTTCCTGAATGTTTTTGTCATTTAAATCAGGTTCATCATCTATGGTCCATGTTTTAATAAAATCTTTATTCCGTTGTTGTCGAACGACTGCTGCAGCTACAGCAGTATCAAAGGTATTACCAAAATTTGGTTCATTAATCGTACTGATAAAATAATCATTATAAGCTGTTTGCATTTTACCAAAATCTCCGGGGCCATGTGTCATACCTATATGCAATTCACGTAATTCTTCCAATTTTGGTTGATTGCCATTGTCAAATGCCGAACTCCACCAGGTTCCAATCGGAAAGTCTGGTTCTACATTTCTTGTAAATGAAGATGAAAATTCTATACTACTTCCGTTTTCACTTCTGTAGTCTGCACCGATGAAAATAGGTACACAATTTTTTAAAGGTTGAGAGAAAGGAACTTTTAGTATACATATTCCTTTTGATGGTACTACGGAATCCCTAGAAGCAATTAGTTGAAAATTTGTTTCAATATTTATAACACTGCCATTAATGTATATTTTCTTTAGAATTACAGATTCTGTAAAATCATTTCTTAAATATACCAACAATGTATCTAGTGTTGAATTAGGTATTAAATTAGCAAATTTAAATCTGTCGGTTTCATTTTTAAGGCGGAATACCTGATTATTAAGAGATAATATGATTGAATCATTCTCTCTGAATGGACTGCCACTGCCTTTAATAACTACTACACCATATTGGTTAGGTGCTACTGAATTTGGGTATTGAAAAAATGCTGTATAAGGTGCAACTCCATTACTATTATTACGCTTGCAAACCACATTATTTATAGTAATGTTTGATGCTGATATATTTTTAAATTGTAAGGTAAGATAACCACCATCATCATCGCTTACATTTTCTATATTGGCATAACTTCCTTTTACAATTTTTTGAAATGTAGAATACGGAAGCAACTCTATTGTTTGTGCTTCACAAATTTTAGTGACAAGGAAAAATAGCAAGACAGTAAGTTTCTTCCAATACATAGCTTTAGTTTGTTAATGAAAAATACAAAAAATAAAACAGATTTGAAATTAATAAATTGAATTTAGCTTTTGTTAATTTGCCTCTTAATCCTAACTCTATCAATTCCATCTTTTGTGGTTTTCCATTATCGATTTCAAATCGAATAATTGTGCGTACTTTATGAAACCCATGAACACCTGCAGCACCAGAATTAATATACAAAAATCCATATTTGGGATCTTTTATTACTTTCACAATATGTGAATGACCACAAACCAGAATATCTGGTTTTTCCTTTTTAATAATCGCATCTACTTGTGCATTATACCGACCAACTGCACCAGCAATATGTATAATTAGAATTTTACAATCTTCCACTTTTATCAATTGAATTTCGGGAAATTCTGAACGTAACTCTTGTCCGTCAATATTTCCATAAACAGCATATAATGTTTTAAATACTTTGAGTTTATCTGTTAATTCTTGTGTGCCAATATCACCTGCATGCCAAATCATATCCACGTCTTTGAAGTAGTCGAAAACTTTCTCGTCTAAATAGCCATGTGTATCTGATATGATGCCGATGCGTGTCATTAGTTTTTTATCAATCTTGAATAAAAGAAAATTGCAGTTGTACAAAATACGATAACGATGCACCAAAGTACATTAAATCCGAAATGTTGTGCTACTGCTGCACCTAAAAAAGAACCAATACTTTGCGAAATCGACCAGGTCATTGTCCAAACGCCTGCATATTGTCCACGATTGCTATCGTTTGTTCTGCTCATCCAAAAAGAAACTAAAACTGAAAATGCAAATATTTCACTTAGTGTAATAAACGTCATTGCAATAAATGCTACTGCAAAATTAACTTTAAAAACGACTAAAATTAAATACGCAATGATATGTAATGAAACACCAAAAGTTACTGTCTTTCGTTTACTCCAGTTTTTTTCTAAATAATAAACCAATGTCATTTCTATCAACACAATTAAAATTCCATTCCACATCATCAACAGGCCAATATGGCGCTCGGAAAGATATACTTCATTTTTGAAATACGTTGTTAGATTTGACAGCATTTGAAAAAAACTCATTATATAAAGCAATGAAACCAATGCAAACGAAATAAATATTTTGTCTTTATACACAGACATTTTAACAACTATAACTTCTGCTTTGTCTATTGTATCTGAAATTAATTTTGGTGGTAATAAAAGATAAATTAATCCAGCAGCAGCTATATTAGTAACGCCATCAATCCAAAATAAATATTGGTACGAATAGCTTGCAATTAAACCACCAATTCCACCACCAACAGCCCAACCTAAGTTGAATGCCAAACGCATTAATGAAAAGGAGCGCATTCGATTTTTTTCTGTGCTATATTTTGCCATTGCTGCAGAATTTGCTGGACGAAATGCTTCATTGACTAATCCTAAAATAAACGTGCAAATGCAAATAGATTCGTATGTTTTTAATTGCCCAAGAATAATAAAAATAAATCCACCAAAAACTAATGTCACAATTTGTACTTTATAAAATCCGATTTTATCGGTGAGTTTGCCACCTATTAAGCTTCCGAAAATTGCTCCGATTCCAAATAATGCCAAAACGCTACCAGCTTGTGTGAGTGTGCACCCAATTTGTGATATTAAGTAAATCATCAGAAATGCACCAACCATAGTACCACATCTGTTTACTAAATTTACAAATGCCAGCAACCAGATTTCTCTGGATAATCCTTTATACGTATTGAGATAATATTTCGTTGCTTTACGAATCATGCCGACTATAAAAATAGACAATAGCCAATTAAAACATGATTCGTTTATTTTATCACTTCATCAATAAAGTTGATAATAGATGAGATTTGCTTTGGTTCAAACCACGTATAATCTTTGTTTTTACTAAAGAAAGTAAGTTGACGTTTTGCGTATTGACGTGTATGTAATTTTATAAAATCTGTTGTTTCTTTCAATGATGTTTTATCATCTATAC
>JANNVS010000072.1:0-4201 GCA_031414515.1 Sphingobacteriales bacterium
CTTTTTAATTTTATTTTATGGAATTGGAACTTTTGTTACTGGAAGAATTATTCAATTTAAGCCATTAATTTTTGGCGGAATTACCTGTTTTATCTTGTGCATTGTGATCACTTTTATTGATGGTGCTGAACAACTTCTAATATTAGCATTATCCGTTGTCGTATCATATATAATTCCAGGAATACTATTGAAAAGAGAATTTAGAAATCAGCAAAAACAAAACTCATGAAAAATTTTGCTGATTTAGATCCATTGTTGCATTCGCAACTACGCTTGGCTATAGTTTCATTACTGATTTCTGTAAAAGAAGCAGATTTTAGATACCTACAAGATAGTACAAATTCAACCAATGGAAATTTAAGCGTTCAAATATCAAAATTAAAAGAGGCAGAATACATTGAAGTAATAAAGTCATTTGAAAATAATTATCCAAAGACTACTTGTAAAATAACAAAAAAGGGTCTCAAGGCATTTGAAAAATATGTAGAAAATATTAAATTTTATTTATCACCAAAAAATTAAGAAAATGGAAAACAGAGACGAAAAATTATGGCAATTAGCATCACAAAGAGCAAAATTTAAAGGCAATGTATTTAGCTACCTTGCAGTAAATGCATTTTTATGGACAGTTTGGTATTTTACTAAAAGTCATTACAATGAATTTGACTTTATACCTTGGCCAACTTGGGTAACTTTAGGTTGGGGTTTTGGTTTAATTATCTTATACATCAGAATATATCATTTAAGTTCTGAAGATGATATTCAAAAAGAGTATGAAAAGCTAAAAAATAAAAATTAATAATCAGCATAAAGAAAATCTCGAGTTTATTTTCGGGATTTTTTTATTTTCCTAACACTTGCAAACCGGCTTCAATATAATTTCTGATATCGTTTAACTGTAATCCTGAATTATCAGGATCACGTTTTATTTTTTTTCCAAGTCGGACTACGACTGCATTTTCATTTGGAATAACATAAATAAACTGACCTAGGATACCACGAAAATAAGGTATTTCGTGCTCTTTGTATTTTATAATCCATGTTTGATAACCATACCAAGAAACGTTGTCCTTGTTTAAGTCTTTTAGATAATTAGCAGGTGTTGTCATTGCCATTATATAATTGGAATCAATCACCTGAACAGAATCGTATTTACCATGATGTAAAACCATTTGACCAAGTCGTGCAAAATCTCGTGCTGTTGCATTAATACAGCAAAACGATTTTTCTATTCCATTTTTATCGGTGCTCCAAACTGCGTCACTTTCTGCACCAAGTGGTTGCCATAAATATTCATTTGCATTTTCAGCTAAGGATTTCTTTGTAATATTTTTAATAATATGGCCTAAAATCTGTGTGCAACAACTTTGATATTCCCAAAATTTTCCTTGTTGATTGTCATCACGCAATTTTAATTTTCCCATTAATTTATCTAAATCATTTCCATAGTAGGATTCTGATGTTAACGAAAAAATATTCCAATACGATTCGTTCCAGTCAAAGTTTCCACTCATCGTAATAACATCTCTTATTTTTAATTTTCCATCAGGAATCTGTTTTAATTCAGGTACATATTTTTTAACATCATCATCTAAAGATGAAATTTTTCCTTGTTCCAATAATTTTCCAATTAATAATGCATTTACTGTTTTTGCCATAGAAAAAGAACCAGAAATTGTTTCTTTATCATAATCCTGTGCATAGCGTTCGTACACAATTTTTCCATCTTTAATTACTAAGAAAGCACAGGTTTGTCGTTCGTCAAAAAATTCGAGTAATTCTTTAGAAGGTTCTTTCTTATTATAGTCTTCGCTTACTTTCCATGGCTTTGGTGTGGTTGATTTTTTTATTATATTGCTTTTAAAGAGCTTGTAATCATCTACATTAGCGAAGTTGTGCACCAAACCCATTTGTACATGTTTTGGTAAAATGAAATAAATAATTGCCAATGCTGTAATGACAATTAAAAGTTTTTTTATTTTTTGCATTTATAAATATAAAAAAAAACGGACAAGTAATGCAACTTGTCCGTTTTTTATATTTACTTTTCAATACTATTAATCTAGTATCCTGACTTTTACTTTAAAAAAATAAGCGTCTGTTCCATCATCAAATAATATCTTTCCTGAATAAAAACCATCACCTTGTTGATTTAATCCATCAGCGACTTTACCTTTTTTTCTCACGTATTTATCTTTACTTGAATAAAAGCTATCGTCAGTATCTAAATCAATAACAATAACATGCGTTCCTTTTTTAATTTCTGAAGTAGTAGTTGAAGTTATTTTTGATTCAGAAATTGTATAAGAAGTTTTTTGAGTTTTTTTCAATTTTACTAAATAGAAATAAGGTGAATTACCATCGTCTAATTTAACACTACCACCATAGCCACCTGCTTCTGAATCGTACTCTAAATCATTACCTGCAATTCCTTGCTTTCCTAAATAATCTTCTTTGTCTTCATAATAACTATCTTCTGGACTTAGGGCTGTTACTTCAACTTTATCACCTTCTTTAATATCATCATCATTTTTTGCTGATTCCCAATCTGAATCTGTATCAACATACGATGAATTAAGTGATGGTGTTGAATTTTCAGAATTAACATCATTATCCGTTTTCTCTAATTTGGCTACTGGCTCTTTAGAAAATTTTGCCTTATAAAAATAAGCAGTTGTGCCATCATCATATAAAAAACTACCAGCATAATAACCATCTTCTTTCATTGTCAAATCATCTTTATCTACTTTTCCTTTTGAGCCAATCTTGGTAAACCTATCTGAATAGTATGAATCATCGGGACTAATTTCTGCTACATAAACAGATGTTCCGCTTTTTATAGTGCCTGTAATAATTTTTGGAGTTTTAGAAACCGTAGTAGTTGAAGAACTACTAACTAAAGAACTTGAAGAAGTGTTATTAATAGATACTTTCACATCTGTAAAAAAACAAGTTCTGCCTGTTTTTGTTTCTATGGTTCCTGTATAGAAACCATTTGATTTCTTTAATAATTCGCCTAATGCTGTTGCATCTTTTCCTAAAAAATCTACACGTTCTGAATAATAAGCATCCGTTTTGCCAATTTCTAATATTTTTATAGTTGTGCCTTTTGAGATTTTATCTTGTGCAGATGAAATTGATGTTATTGAAATAAATAACAGTAAAAGAGAAAGTAGTTTTTTCATGCTAAGTTTAATTTTGAAATTTTTGTACAATTTACGTACCAAAAATAAAATATTTATACCCAATTTGTGGTATTTAAATTAACCCACGTCCAGTTTTATTGAATTGGTCATTCGATTTCATATCACGCATCAGAGAATCTAATACACCATTAATAAAATCCTTACTTTTTGGAGTACTGTATTCTTTAGCAATATCCAAATATTCATTGATACTTACTTTTACAGGAATACTTGGAAAATAAAGAAATTCAGACAATGCCATTCTTATTAAAATTACATCTATAACAGCTAATCTATCTGTTTCCCAATTTTTTAACTTTGGTTCTATAAGTTTATGATGTTCTTTTTTATTGCTAATCGTTTCATTAAATAAATCAATACCAAATTGTGTCAGTTCCTTAAACTTATCTTTAATACTGGCTTTTTCCAGATGTAATTTTAACTCATTTTTACTTTTCTGTATAACCTCATGAACTGCTTCAATTACAAATTCTGCATCATCCATCCAGTTTGTGAAAAGTTCCTCTGTATTATTGATAAATATATCGTCTTCTAAAATAATATAATCCAATAGAAATGTTATTATAGCTCTATCTTCTTCACCATTAAATTCAGTACCATTCGCTAGATAATTTTCATACTCTTCAGTTTCTACCAACTTTTTATATAATTGACGTATACTATCTTCATCCAAGAAAGAAATTATATTTCCTTTTTTAATTTCGATTTCAAATTCCTTGTTATTATTAAGAAATTGAACTATTGTATTACTCAATAGTTTAGTATTAAAATCTTTATCTTTTTCTTCTTTTAGATATTTACTAGCCTTAATCTTTGCATCTTTTTCAACAAAATTGGCAACTTCTCTGATATATAATAAAACATAGAGATACTGATCTTTAACAGATAATATACTTTTTTCTAAAAACTGTTCGAAGTGTGAAGAAGCGTCAGAATAAAAGCCATGCAGTATATATATGCTTATGAAACTACTGCTTCGACGCCTGCTTCACACT
>JANNVS010000073.1:0-1532 GCA_031414515.1 Sphingobacteriales bacterium
CATGATGAATGCCTTCACCTTTTTTCTCTAAATATCTATACACTTTACTTTCTTCGTTTTGCGCCTGCATCAATTCCACCTTTGTGTCACCTAAATCAAAAAACGACACATCCAGTTTTTCGCTCACTACTTCTTCCTGATGAAAAGGTGGTTTATTAAATAATTTTGAAAACAATTCATTCGATGCTTTCAAATCTTTCACCGCAATTCCTATATGATCTATTTTTTTCATGTTATAACTTTAACGAATCAGGCAATTCTTCTTTAAAATGTTAAACAAAAATAATTTTGTTTGGTTTTTTTAAAATTTTCTTAAACAATAAAAAATTTACCATGTTATATAATTACAAATCTAATCAAAACATTAAAATTAAAATCATGAAAAAATTATTTCTTATCGGATTAGTTGCAATGATGTCAGGCTGCATTCCAACTAATTTAAATCCAATTAATACTGTCAGCACAGAAATCGACCTGAATCGCTACTTAGGTAAATGGTATCAGATTGCTGCATTGCCACAGATATTTTCATTTAATGCAAAATGCGTAACCGCTGAATACAGCTTAAACAGCGATGGATCTGTAAAAGTAGTAAACAAACAAATTACACAAGACGGTTCAGCACAGGAAATTATTGGCAAAGCAACGGTAGAACCTAACTCAGGAAACGCAAAATTGCGCGTAGGTTTTTTCGGTCAACAACCAGCGGCTTCTAACTATTGGATAGTAGAAATTGCTGACGATTACTCGTATGCAGTAGTTTCTGACCCAAACAAAACAACTTGGTGGATTTTGAGTCGCACACCACAAATGGATCCTACATTAGTACAAAGTATTATTGACCGTTGGGCAAGTTTTGGTATCAACATGTCGTTGTTGCAACGCACCGTTCAAGATTGCTAAAATAAAATTTGGTTAGTTAAATTCTTCTCTTGTTAAAATGCTTATTTCAACAAGAGAATTTCTATTTTTACTGTGTGATATATTTAGATTATAATGCAACTACACCAGTTGATGCAATAGTACTGCAAACGATGTTGCCTTATTTTTCTGAAAAATTTGGAAATGCTGCAAGCAGTACTCATTTAATTGGTGCTTCTTCAAAAGATGCTGTAGAAAACGCTCGCGCGCAAATTGCAAAAACCATCAATTGCGAAACGCAGGAAATCATTTTTACTTCAGGTTCTACAGAAGCAATTAATTTGTCAATTAAAGGTGTTTACAATATCTATCAAGCAAAAGGAAATCATATTGTAACCGTAGAAACCGAACACAAAGCTGTTCTAGATACTTGTAAATTCTTAGAAAAAAAAGGTGCACAAGTCACTTACTTAAAAGTAGATGGAAATGGATTGATTAATTTGCAAGAATTAGAAAATGCAATTTCTGAAAAAACAGTTTTGGTTTGTGTGATGTATGCAAATAACGAAACTGGTGTAATTCAAAACATAAAAGAAATTTCAAAAATAGTACATCAAAAAAACTCTATTTTCTTTTGCGATGCAACACAAGCTATCGGTAAAATTCCTGTT
>JANNVS010000074.1:0-3304 GCA_031414515.1 Sphingobacteriales bacterium
GAAAATATTTTGAAAGTGTTGTACCTATAGTTTCTACTGCTTTTATAATATTTTCCAAATGTCGATGAATTAGACAGAAACGAATTGCCAGATGACATCTCTTTTGAATAAAATACTATTAATCATTTTATTGTCATTACAAGTTATTGTAAGTGGTCAAGTTTTGGATAAGGATGGCATTCCCAATGCTCCAAGTCCGCCAAGACTAATAAATGATTTTGCAGAAATTCTAAGTGTTCCTAACAAGCAAAGTTTAGAAGATAAATTGCTTGCATTCAACGACTCTACCTCTACCCAGATTAGTATCGTTACAGTTACAACAATTGGTGATTATAGCATAGAAGATTACGCAGTACGATTAGGAAGAAAGTGGCAAATTGGACAAAAGGGTAAAAATAATGGAATCTTAATCTTAGTAGCAAAAGATGATAGAAAAATAGATATAGAAATCGGTTATGGTTTAGAAAGTTATGTAACAGATTATGATAGCAAACATATTATTGATGAATTGATTTTACCTGCTTTTAAACAAAGTAACTATTATAAAGGCTTAGATGACGCAACTAATAGATTAATTGCACAATTACAAGGCACTTATACCGCAGATAAAAGAAATGATAATAATAAATGGACAATTTTAACTATTATAATTATTGTTTTACTCATATTAATAATTCTTTCATTCTTTACTTCAAAAACAGGTGGCTACAGCAGTACTAACACAGATTCAAGTGGTGGTTGGATTTGGACAACAGGTGGTGGAAGCAGCAGTTGGTCTGGTGGTGGAAACAGTAGTAGTTTCGGCGGTTTTGGTGGTGGAAGTTTTGGTGGTGGTGGAAGTTCTGGAAGTTGGTAAAATACTATGAAAAGAATCTTAAAGACATATCTCCTATTTATTATTTTGACTTTTTTTATTTCTACGAATATCATTGCTAAAGATATAGTGCAACCTATGTCACCACCTCGATTAGTGAATGATTTTACTGGCATGTTAAATGCCTCTGAAAATCAAAAGTTAGAAAAAAAACTATTGGATTATAATGATACAACTAGTACACAAATTTATATTGTTATCATTGATTCCTTAAACGAATATTCCATAGACGACTATGCGCTACAGGTTGGAAGAAATTGGGGAATAGGACAAAAGAAAACAAACAATGGAATTCTAATTTTAATTTCAAAATCAGACAGAAAAATAGATATCGAGATTGGTTATGGTTTGGAAAGTTTTGTTACAGATTACGATAGCAAACATATTATTGATGAACTCATCAAGCCTTCATTTAAGCAGAATTATTATTATGATGGATTAGAAGCTGCAACCAACAAACTTATATCTCTATTACAAAGTACTGACTACTCTGCGGTATCAGAACTAACAAAAGGAGAAAGAACAATATCTGTATTTGGAGTAATTCTATTACTAATTTTCGTGATATTCTTAATGATAAAATTTCCAATAGCTACGAGGATTGCCTTTATACTATTAAGTAGTGCTGGCGGCAGAGGCGGTAGTGGCCGAGGTTTTGGTGGTGGTGGTGGCGGAAGTTTCGGCGGCGGTGGCTCTAGTGGAAGCTGGTAGGGTTTTTGATACTATTATTATGTAAAAAAATCTTAAAAATTAAAATAGTTGATTGCTATTGAATACTTTTGATAAAAATCTAAATAAATGCATAAAATAATTATTGTCCTGCTTTCTGTACTCCTCTTTACATCTTGTAAAAATGAAAAAAAAGATATAGAATTTAAAAAAATTGTAAATATAGATTTAGGTAACCTAACAAAAGGAAATTCTACACTTAGAGGAACTGCTGTATTTATGAATCTTAGTGATGAAGAATTTAATTTAAAAGATCTAGTATTAGACTTTACAATCGATGGAAAAGATGTAGGTACGGTTGTCACAAAAATGACTAAGAATATAAAACCAAATTCCGAATTTTCTATTCCATTTCAATATTCATATGAAACTAATTCATTTGTTGCTGAAGGACAAGATCCTGCTAGTTCATATGCAATACAATTATTAGGAGATTTAACCACTAAAAATATAAATGCAGAAGAAATTAATACAACAATAAAATATGCAACCACGTATGAATATCTAACAAAAAAAGAAATACGTATTGATAAACGTGAAGAGAGAAAAAAACGCAGAGAAGAACGAAAATCCTCTAAAAATAATTAGACATGAAATATCTTAATTGTTTTTTTATATTTTTCTTTTTAACTACTTCTATAATTAGTACAAATGCACAGGATAAAGAACCCTATTTAGTCAAAACGAAAGATTTTCATGTTGCCGATTTCTCATTTACACAAATTGCGCTTGGAACTACAGCTGTAATTTATAATCCATACAATGCAAAAGTAATAATAGATGAGATTTTAATAGACGTTTTTATTCATGATAAAAAATTAGGAACAATTACCGAAGCTGCTGACGTAGTAAAAATAAAGAAAGAAAGTGCCTTTGATTTACCATTGGAAATAAATGTAAATACAGGTACTACAGTTTCAAAATTCTTTACTGAAGGTGCTAAATTAGTTTTTACTGGTTCTAAAATAAAAGTAGATTACAAAGGTTATATAAAAGTAAAAGCGCTGGGTTTTATACCTATAAAAGTAAAAATTAACCAAACTGCCTATTTTACAATGAAAGATATAATTGATTCCAGTAAAGCTAAACCAACTAAAATTGAGTTAAAAGAACCATCTTTAACAAAACCTGATGAATTATATGATAAATGATAAGTGTGGATTAACAATATAGATTGGAAAATAGACTAATTTTATGTTCTTGTTTTTACAAACTTTATTTAGATGTCTACACTAAAATCAATTCTGTTCTGTACTTGCCCAAAATGTCAACAAGGTAAATTATTTATCGATCAAAACCCTTACCACTTAAGCAATCTCAGTAAAATGGTAAAACAATGTCCAACCTGTAGCTTTGATTTAGATAGTGAGCCTGGGTTTCATTTTTTATCTATGTACATGAGTTATATATTGACAACCGGATTTTCTATGGCATTTATTATTCCATTAGCAATAATATTAGGGTTGGACTGGATTCCAAAATTATTATTTATTAATGCCATTATCTTAATAATTCTTTGGCCACTCATCTTTCGCTGGGCAAGAATGATAAGCCTTTGGGCAACTGTAAAATGGAAATTTGAATAATATAGAATCAATATCTCAGATTGATTCCAAAACTGAAAACAGGAATACGCTGATTTAAAACATTTTTCATTGTAACTTTGCAAGGATGAATAAACCTTCCAATAAATTTTCTTTC
>JANNVS010000075.1:0-3669 GCA_031414515.1 Sphingobacteriales bacterium
CACTATTTCAACTATTTTGGCAAAAAGTGCTTCTTTTACAGACAAGATTAGATTATTTGGATTGTATGCTAAACTGAAAACATCCACCTACAATAAATTAGTAAAAGAGCTCGACACATCAACATTTGAATATTTATCAAAAAATGGATTTAGCAAAAAATTGATTGATTCATTTTTCCGACCATTGATAGCAGCAAATATTTTTGATTATAATTTACAGTCGTCTGCTAGGTTTTCAAAAGTATATTTAAAATCATTATTCCAAGATCATGTAGCATTGCCTAAAGATGGAATTGGAAAAATTGCTTCTTCTATTTCAGAGAAACTAGATAAGAATACTATTTTATTTAAGACAAAAGTTAAAAGAGTAACGGATAAAGGTGTTGAACTAATAAATGGTGAATTTTTAGAATCCAAATTTGTATTAATTGCTACCAATGCAATTGATGCAAACAACATAACTTGTGAAAAGGTGGTATCACCAGAATGTTCACATGTTTCTACTTTATATTTTTCTACAGATAAAGCACCATTTAGTAAACCCGTAGTAATTTTAAACGGTAATAATGGAACGACTTTAGTTAATCATGTATTTGTTCCTACATTATTACATCCTGAATATGCACCTAAAGGCAAACATTTAGTGGCAGTTAATGTGGTTAAAGAACACGATTTGGATGATGAGGAACTGGAAGTAAAATGCTTGACAGAATTATCTGAATGGTTTGGTTTGAAAGTAATGGATTGGCAACATATTAAGACGTATCATATCAAATATGCTATGCCATTTAAGCCTATTTTGGACGAAGTAAAATTCCATAAAAATATCAGTGACAGCATTTACGTATGTGGAGATAGTTTATCTGTTGGTAGTATGGAATCTGCACTACGTTCAGGTCGTGAAACAGCTGCTATTATTACACAGGAATTGAGTAAAAGGAATTTCAAAAAAGCAGATTTGGTTGAAAGTAATTAACAATATAATTTTCCTTTCATTTATTAAAATATATTTCTCTGATAAGCTTCACCACGACTTTTATTCATATCTGAGAATCGTTTGATACATTCGCTTAAAAATACTTCGTCTACTAATTTTTCAATGTCAGACATTGTGCGCAGATTATCATCTTCATTAAATTTATAGGTTTGTTCCAACATATTTGCTTCTAACTTTAATACAAATCTATTATTCATTTGCATTACAGTAATTTTCAAAATTGGATGTTCTATGTAGCCTGCTATTCTCATGTGTTTTATTTATTACCTATAATATTTGACTTTACAAAAGTAGCAATAAAAAAAGAGTCGCTCTTTATTGGCGACTCTTTTTAAAAATGTAATCTTTTTTTACAGGATTACGCTGTAGCTTTAGTTTTTGCTTTAGAAGTTGCTTTTTTTACTTCAGCTTTTACTTCATTTACTTGTTGTTCAACTTTTGCAGATGCATCATTGAATAAACCTTTAACTCTGTCAGCATTTCTGTTGAATGTAGTTTTTAAATCAGCTACTAAAATGTTAGCTTCTTCTTTTACATCAGACTGAATTTTTTCTAAAGTGAAAGGTCCTTTTAATTTTTCCTGGATTCTTTCAGATGTTGATTTGAAATGAGTTTTTTGTAACTCTACTTCTTCTTTAGCTTCGCTTACAGCATTTTTTACTGTGTTTTCTACGTTGTAACGTAATTCTGTTGCATTTGCTTTTGTTTCAGCAGTAAAGCTGTCTACAGCTTCTTTGAATTTTTGTGTGAATTCCATTTTTAAAAAGATTTATTTGTTTGTCAATATTTGACTCTACAAAGATATGGCTGATCTTGAGGTATGTCAATTATTTTCAATTACGAAAATTTGATTATAAAATATATTTCTTGTAAATGTGAAGTTATTGCAATGTGAATTTTAAACTTAGCGAAACAAACCATCATGAAATATGAACAGAACGTAAAATTAAGTTGGATTTGATACTTACTGTGTTAAATTAATAATTATGGTAGTTTTTAAACTTTCAGTAAATAATGAAAATATATAATTAATAATTTAAGATAGATGCTGTCTTAACTACAAATTGGATATCAAAAATTATTTAATGGCTACATTTTGAAAATCAATATTATCCTTGGTAAAGATGACATGACTGAAATTTTGACCTAATACTAAGTCTTTATCTAAGAAGAAATAACTAAAACTTAGACTGAAATCAATATCGGAATATTCAATTCTTATTTTATCACCAATTGATTTCCATTTTCCTTTTAGTGATTTTAATAAAATTCCACTTTTGCTTATGAAATCATGTTTGAATGTATGGTTAGGATCAAAAGTAAAGAATTCGCTCTTTAAATCTTTATTTTGACCATTTTCAAATACTTTCTGGAAGTCATTTTTTGCACTTTGATTGCTAAATTTCCAAGAACCAATTATTGGGTTATTTTCATCCTTTTTTTTCTGCGCATATGCGCTTCCAAGCATCGTAAGAAGCAGCAATATTGTTAGTTTGTTTTTCATAGTCTTGTTTTTGGTGAAATAAAATTCATCAAAATTATTTCAACAAGACTTTTAAATGATTAAATGGCAGTTTTTATTAGTAAGTGGTAAAATTGATATTAACCAAATGCATTTTCACCGGTTAAATCCATACCTGTGATTAGTAAATGAACTTCATGTGTTCCTTCATAAGTAATCACACTTTCCAGATTCATTGCATGGCGCATGAATGGAAAATCTTGAGTGATACCCATAGCACCACAAATTTGACGGCACTCACGTGCTATATGTAAAGCCGTTTCGACATTATTTCTTTTTCCCATTGAGATTTGGGCTGGCGTAATTTTTCCTTCTATATTTAATTTACCAAGTTGCAAGGATAATAATTGTGCTTTAGAAAGCTCAGTCAGCATTTCTGCTAATTTCTTTTGTGTCAATTGAAAAGCAGCCAATGGTTTGCCAAATTGTTTTCTTTCTTTACTATATTCTACTGCATGATGCAAACAATCCATAGCAGCACCTAAAGAACCGCAGGCAATGCCATAGCGCGCAGATGATAAACAAGATAATGGTGCTTTCAATCCTTTTGCCAATGGTAAAATATTTTCTTCAGGAATTTCTACTTCATCAAAAATTAATTCACCTGTTACTGATGCACGCAAACTCCATTTTCCTTTTATTTCTGGTGTAGAGAATCCTTTCATGTTGCGCTCTACAATACAACCAACAATATGACCATCGTCGTTTTTTGCCCAAACTACGGCAATGTCGCACATTGGTGAATTGGTAATCCACATTTTTGCGCCGTTCAAAATATATTTACCATTTTTTTGTATCAATCTGGTTTCCATACCAGATGGATCGCTGCCATGATTGGGTTCTGTTAAGCCAAAACTTCCTAGAAATTCTCCTTTTGCTAATTTTGGTAAAAATTTTTGTTTTTGTTCTTCTGAACCAAATTTCCAGATTGGATACATCACTAATGAACTTTGCACACTGGCGCAACTTCTGATTCCTGAATCGCCGCGCTCTAATTCCTGCATTATTAAACCATAGGAAATAGCATCTAAACCACCACCACCATATTCTGTTGGAATATGAGGACCAAACGCACCTATTTCGCCTAATTCTTTTATTAAGTGTTTTGGAAATTTATTGTTTTCCGCGCAATCTTCAATAATTGGAATTA
>JANNVS010000076.1:0-4451 GCA_031414515.1 Sphingobacteriales bacterium
TCTTCAATAATTGGAATTACGGAAGCGTTTACCCAACTGCGTACGCTATCTCTGATTAATTTTTGTTCGTCTGTTAATTGTTCATCTAAATTTAAATAATCGAAACCGCGATAAGAAGAAGCATATCTATTGGACATAAAATCTTATTTTTGTATGAATAACAAAGGTATGCAAAAAAAGATTTGGATTGGTTTAGAAGGTATGGAATTTTATGCCTATCATGGTGTGTATGAAGAAGAGCGCAAAGTTGGTGGTAGGTACATTATAGATGTTTTTGTTAACACAGATGCAAAACAAGCTCAATTATTTGATGATTTAAATGGAACGGTTAATTATGAGCAGATTTATAAAGCTGTTGAACAGAACATGCAGCAACCGGTGAAATTAATTGAGCATTTAGCACGAAAAATAATTGATGATATTCGCTTGTTTGTAGTGAAAGAAGATACAATACGTGTAAAAATCAGAAAGATACATCCACCACTTGGTACAAAAGTGGAAGCAAGCGTGGTGGAAATTGAAGATTGATTAGTTTCTACAAAAGTTGGACAATAATTTTGTTTTATACGAAAAAAAGGTAGATTTGCAGTCACCAAAAAATGGTCGGTTGGCCGAGAGGCTAGGCAAAGCTCTGCAAAAGCTTCCACGGCAGTTCGAATCTGCCACCGACCTCTAAAGAAGCGAGACATCTGTTTCGCTTCTTTTATTTTTAAAATCTGGTAATAAAATTTAGTTAATGCTGAATCACTACTTTCTGGACACCTTCTTTTTCATCATCAGAAATTTTTAGCAGATACATACCATTTGCAATTGAATTAGTATTTAATACTATCTCATTTTGTGAAATATATTTTTTTAAAATAATTTCTTGCCCAACTAAATTGAATAATTGAAGTTGAATGTTGTTTTTCAATCCTTTTAAATCTATATATAATTCATCGTTTACAGGATTTGGATACAAATCAAAATCTAATTTTTCTATAAAATTATTTTTGATTGAAGTTGGTATAAATGGAGGTGGCTCCTGACTGAAGATAATTAAACCACCATTAATGTTCCCAGTTAGTAATTCTAATTTTCCATCGCCTGTAATGTCAGCAACAACTGATGTTGTACGGTTTCCTAAATATTCTGAAACTATAGGTGATGTATAAATAAAAGTGTCATTTAAATGAGATTCTATATTGTTGTAAAACTGTAAGCCAATGGTATTCGTTCCTAAAATTAAATCGTATTTTCCATCTTCATTTACATCAGAAATACAGGGTTGTGTGTACCCAATAGAAAAGGTATTTGTTTTTATTTTTACAAAACCCAAGGTATCTGTAGAGAAAGAAAATTTTATATTGTTCAGTGTATTTCCTTTATAATAATTGAGATTTCCATTACGTTCACCAATAATTAAATCTGTTTTTCCATCTCTATTTAAATCTATTAAAAATGGAGCAGCATTTGAACCAACAGATATACTGTTTTCTGATGAGTCTTTCAAAATACCTTTATATACTAAATCTGGCACATTGCCAACTACTGCTGTATTTTCCCAGTAAATCATTCTTCCATCCGATAATCCTATGATTAAATCGGTATCACTATCATTATCAATATCACCAACTGCAGGTACAATATCTCTCACATTGAAAGTGCTGATATTTAAGAAGTCATCATTTTGTAAATTGTATTTTGGACTAATAGGTGTGCCAGTATTTTTATAAAAAAGCAATTTATATATAGCAGCATTTATATTGTCTTTATAGCCACCACTTCCTATTAAAATATCCTTCAATCCATCACCATCAACATCAAAAAAACATGGATTGGAATTCTCTCCAGCGTCAATCATATTATCAAGTAGAAAATTATTTTGCTTATAATCTAATCTAATATTGGATGTCTGGATATTCTTATAAAACCATATATTGTTTATGTTTGTGGCACTCGCTTCAAAAGTAGAAACTAATAAATCCGTTGCACCATCGTTATCTGCATCTAAAAAATTGGGTGATGCAAAGGAGCTGGTATTGAATGGTGTATTATAACTTGGAAAATTACCATCTTGGTTTAATACACTTGAATAATTACTGTTTCCATTGTTATATAATAGAGTTAAATTATTTAATGATATACTTCCAATGGCTAAATCAATCGCTCCATTGTCATCAATATCTATTGCTTCAATGGTAGAACCTGTATGTAATATTATATCTGTTCCATTTAATCTATTAAATTTAAAATTACATGTATCTTTTATTGCATAGGTTGCAGAAAATGAATCACGTACATTTCCCCAGCAGTTATCTGTTTTTGCAAAAAATAAACTATCACAAGATATACTTGATTCTTTCTGTTGGTTTTCATAATAAATTAATCTGTTTCCAAATACATTGAATGAAATGACATCCAAATCTCCATCCAGATTAACATCTGCAATTGCTGGTTTTATGACATCAGAACAGTATACATTTATTTTGCCACTTGTACCTTGGTAGAAAAAGCCATCTTGTTGTAATTTGTAATGTATTGTATCACCAATATAAAAGCCAGTATAGACCATTAAATTGGCTATTCCATTGTATGTGAAAATATCTTCTATTCCATCACAATTATAATCTTTCATTATCATCCAGCCATTAATTGGTGGAAAAAAAGATGAGTAATTATTATCAAATTTATACTGAGTTGAATTGATAGCAAGCGTTAAAAAGACAAGAAATTTTTTATTTGTTTTATCGTATACTATTAAATCTTTTTTACCATCATGGTTTGCATCTACTTTACCAAATTGAACACTGTTTAAGCCGCCAGTCCAAGGATAAAGTAGTGGAATATTACTTACTGAAACAGGTAAATAATCAAACCGTTGGAAGGATTGTGAAAATAGTACTTGTTGTATAGCGATTATAAAAAATAGAAACAAAAATTTACTTTGACATTCTAAAATATTTTGATATGTTTTTTTTATGTGATTCATTCAATCATTAATACAATAAAGGTAATGAAAAGTTGTTTGAAAATAAATTTAGCTATTAAAACGGATAACCAATTGCAAAGTTAAATCCCACAAAATCTTTGAAACTAAATTTATATAAATCCAGAGGTTGGTTTCTTGGTTGCTTAAAAACCAAATAATTGTCATTATTAATTTTATTAAATATCCATCTGTCGCCTACAGGAAATGATGGATCATATAATTCAAATCCGACATCAAAGCGCACAACGAAAAAATTCAAATCCATTCTTAATCCAGCACCTATATCCCAAGCTAGCTCTTTTATAAAACGTTTTGTATCAAAATTTGCTAATGGTTTTTCTGGGTCAGCTTTTATCAGCCAAATGTTTCCAACATCAGCAAAAAGAGCGCCTTTAAATATCTTATAAATATTAAATCTATATTCTGCATTAAATTCAAATTTTAAATCTCCGGTTTGGTCTAGATTATTTCTATTAATTGCATACGTATTATAACCGCCAGGGCCTAATCTTCTAAAACCCCAACCACGTAAAGAATTTGGACCACCAGCAAAAAACTGTTTAATATATGGCAACACTGCTACTTCTCTTTGAAAAGAGGTATCTACTCCATTGTACTTTGTCTGCGTAACAGTATATTTTGAATTTCCATACGGAATACCTACACCAATAAACATACGAAGGCTAAGTGACTGTCCTTTTTTTAAATTAAAAAAATAACGAGGTTCAATTTCAAACCTGGCAAATTGTGCAAAATTAACTTTACCCAATTTATATGGAATTTCTTTGTCTTTTTGTACAATTGAACTAAATGCATATAAAATATTTCCAGCTATAAATGCATCACCTCGGAAATAAAAATAGTTTTTATATTTCCCTACATTAAGATTCTGATTTGTATATGAAAATGTATAATTTTGTCCAAGAATAAATTGTTGATTAAAACTTTGTTTTAATCTGACATTGTTGTCTAGCTCAATTTGGAAAGAATCACTTATTTTAGATGGAAATACGTACGTAAAATTTAATGGCGAAAGAATATGTCTGAATTTATTATTATTCCATTCATATCCATAACTGGTTCCGACCGTTTGGATATTATATAAGCCAATTCTTTTCTGAAAATTATAGTTTAAACTTATAAAAGTACTTGGTTTGTATTTTTGATAAGTAACGCATTTATTCTTTTTGAAAGAAGGAAAGATACGTGCCAAATTTATCTTTGCTTCCATATTAAAATTCACAGCATTTATGGCATTATTAAAAAGTCTCTTTTCTTTTAGTAATTGGAATTCGACACCACTACTAACATTAAATTGAAATTTAGCAGCTGATCGGAATAAATTATTATTTCTATAAGAACCTACAAGATTAAACCCAAGCGTGCTTTGAGCATTTGTATTTAATTCTACGTCAGTACTGAAAGAATGCCGTTTGGTAGGTGTGCATTTAATTCTGGTATATAAGCCACTTTCTTCTGG
>JANNVS010000077.1:0-6180 GCA_031414515.1 Sphingobacteriales bacterium
ATTTGTAATAATTGCAGGTGTAATTTTAATAAATGCAGGTTAGTTTTATTTCTTAGGTTTTATGCGTACCATATCTATTTTTTGTTCATCTTCTATTTTGTAGAAATAGTTTCTTTGTCGTTTCAAACGTTTTTCAAAATCACCAAATTTTTTATTAGATTTTTTCGTCCACATGCATTCTGCTAATGCAATTAAACGCGGAAAAACTAGGTATTCTAATTCAGTTGCATCCTTAATATACATAGTTGGTGCGCAGGCTTGTGCACCTATAATATGCGATAAGATTTTTGCATCACTAATTTTTGAAATTGGATTAAAACTGTACGTTTTATCCAACGGTAAATAACTCATGTATAATGCTTTTTTTTCGTCGTCCCAATCTTGATAAAAATCTATCGAAGTTAAATTGCGTGGTGACATAATTACATCGTTGCCAAGTGCTGCAGCTTTAGTTCCGTTGCTGGCATTCTTATAACTTTGCACCACAGATTTATCAAAAAAACTATTGTCTTGTTCTATGATTTTCTTTCCTTTTGATTTTAAGTATTGTTGTGTTTCATCAATAAATTTTATTTCTTTTCCAAGATGAATGTAGCTTCCAGGAAACAAAGAAGATACTTCATCCAAAATATTTCTTCTTGTTTGAAATGCTGTATCTTCTGAAACAGATAAGTTGATTTCAGGAATTACATTTATAAAACGTTCTTTCGCATACTTCACAATATCTTTTACTTGCTCTTGGGTGTAAAAATTTTCTTTATCAGTAAGCGATGTATCATTTTTAAGTTGAAGATGCCACGAATTTTCATCTGCAACTTGCAAGTGAAACTGATTGAGTTTCAATTTAGCCATCGCATCTAAATATTGTTTCACCACATCAACACTAAAAAAACGATGTGCTGCATCTAAATGAAAACCGCGATAGGAAAAAGTTGGATTATCTTTTATTTCTAAGCAAGGAATTATTTTTGCAGAATCTGTTTTTAAAAGTTGTTGTACACTTTGCACGCCATAAAATAAACCACTGTTAGAAGTGGCCGAAACTGCAATATTAGTTGGTGAAACCGTTAACATATAACTTTCTGCTGTTATGGTAGAAGTGCCTTCTTTCAATAAATTTAAGGTAACAGAAATTGGTGAAAATTGTACGACAGCAATATTTTTTTCTTTCAAAAAATCTAGAAATTGTTTTTGAATGAGTTTTGTTGGTTCGTCGCCACGAATGATTTTTACATCAAATCCTTTAGCAAAGCTAAATTTTCCTTCGATGTATTTTATTTCATTTGGTTTTGGAATAATCGCAACTTGTGCGTTTATTTTCATCGTAAAAAATAACAGTAAGAATAGGGTTGATGTTAGCTGTTTCATCTGATGTTTATTTATTTTTTTAATTAGTGCAGATGGAATTCGCAGAAATATTTTCAGTTTTTTGAAAATACGTATGCTCATTTCATAAAAATAACTTAAGGTTTTTTATTGGTGCAATTTGCTTGCTGACAATTCCCATATAACGTTAAAGAGTGCGTTTTTATTGTTTGATGAAATAAATCGCCGGCACTTATTTTTACTTGCTGCAAACGTGGATCGCAAAACTCAAACACATGACCGCAATCCACACAAATTAAATGGTCGTGATTTCTGTTGCCATATGATTTCTCATACATCGCATGGTTTTGTCCAAACTGATGTTTCGTTACTAATTCGCATTGTACCAATACATCTAAAGTGTTGTAAACAGTTGCACGACTTACATTAAAATCATTATTTTTCATTTGCAGATATAATTCTTCTGCGTCGAAGTGATCTTCTCTGTTATATATTTCTTCCAAAATAGAAAAACGCTCAGGTGTTTTACGCTGTTTGTTGTTTTCCAAATAGGTAGTAAAAATATGTTTTACTTCTGCAAAAAGTTTGGTATCCATTGCCATTAGACAAATTTAGTAAATAGTTGTTAGTTATTGGTTATTAGTTTTAAGGAAAATGATTATTAATATTAAACGTAAAAAACATTTTTTTGCTAAAATTTAAGAATTTATGTACTTTAGAATGGTGAAGAAAAAAGAAGATACTGAAGTTGATTTTATAGTTGACTCAAGACCATTAACAAAAATGGAAGAAGTTGCGATTAGCGAATTTATTAAAGCAGATAAAGCTAAAAATGCAAAAACAGTAAAGATGAAATTTGTTAAATCAAAAACAAATTAAATAAGATCATTGTCTCGTAAGAGGTAATTTCATTTTTTATTGTGGATAAATATTTTTGCAACTAATACTTGACAATATTATTATTTAATATTAACCTTACACAAATTACTATGATATGAAAAATATTTTTCTAACACACACACACACACACACACACATTAAGTTTATAGGTGTATTAATGCTATTAACTATGCTGTTTAGTAGTACAAGTGTAAATGCTCAGTTAAAAGTAATTTCAAACGGAAATGTAGGATTAAAATTAGCACCTGGAAATTTCAATCAAGACCCGGAAAGACAAGTACATATGCGTGGTTTGTTGTTAATTGATACTGTAAGGTACACAAACGGTGGACAAGAAATAGGAATTTTATTGCGTAAATATAATGCTACAACTAATCCTTATTGCGATTGGGGAATTGATTTAGATGGCAATGGTTTTGAGATTTTCAGAGGATGGCCAAATGCTAATAATGGAAATTTTAAATTTTTTATAAAAGAAAGTAATTCGTTTGTTGGAATCAATACAGGAAATCCATCGTATCGATTAGATGTAAATGGTACATTTAGATGCTATGGATTTACAAATTCTTCTGATGAGCGACTAAAATCAAATATTAAAGATATTACCAAAAGCTTAGATTTAATTTTAAAATTAAACCCTAAAACATACGATTTAACAATACCTGCAAATGATCAATCAACTTCACAAAAGTTATTGCCAAATGGAGAAAGATATACAAATGCAGAACCAGAAATACTAAAAGATCAGGCAGGTTTCTTAGCACAAGAAGTAAAAGAAATAATGCCACAACTTGTGTCACAAGATAATGCTGGCTATCTGAGTTTAAATTACATAGGATTGATTCCTTATTTAATTGATGCGATAAAAGAACAAGATGGTAAAATCCAAGACTTACAAACTCAGCTCCAAACTTGTTGTACAAATAAATTAGATGGCTCAGAAAAAAGCGAAATAGAAAGAAAGAAAATAGTAGAGAATACACCTAATACATTTGCATCTTTAGAACAAAATAATCCGAATCCTTTCAATCAACAAACATTAATAAGCTATACAATTCCAGATAATTGTACAAATAGCAGTTTGCATATTTATAATTTGAATGGTGTAGAGTTAAAAAGTTATGCCATAAATCAAAAAGGAAAAGGAAATGTTATAGTAGATGGCAATAGCTTAAAAGCAGGTATGTATTTGTACACACTTATTTGCGATGGCAAAGAAATTGCTACTAAGAAAATGATATTAACAAGTAAATAAATTGAAGATGAAAAAGAACGTTTTTTTTAATATAGTCATATTTTCTTCTTTATTTATTTCTTGTAGTAACGAAGAAAATAAAAACAATACAAAGTTCGAATTTGAAGGAACTTATCAATACACTATGGGTTATCCAGAAAGACCGTTGATAAAAATTACGAAGAATATTGAACGAGCAAGAGAAATTGCAGATACTACATTATTAGATAGTTTGGTAATTTCTTACGACGCAATTTCTTTAACGAAACGAACAGGTATCATTAGATTTAATTTTAGAAAAACATATTACGATGAAATTCCATTTCAATTAGCAATCGACTTACCTCGCACACCTATAAAAATTTTATCCTATGAAACAGAGTAATATGATAATTAGATGTAGTATTTGTATTTTTTGTACAATTGTTCATTTAAATTCTTTTAGTCAACTATTTTATTATGGTTTTGATAAAAAGATACTGCTTACTCCTAAAACCAACGAGTATGCAATTAAGTTTAAATCAACAAGTGTGGCTGATAATTTTAAACAAAAATTTAGTTTCATAAACAAAATTGATTCAGCAACTTTTGTAATTCAAAATATTTCTGATGTATTTAAAAATGATATTAATATCGTTAGTGTTTATCCTGTTTGTAAGGTAAATAATCAAACTGAAATATATCCAACGAATGAAATAATTTTTAAATACAGGGATTTAAAAGATACGCTACTTTTGAATGCAACTCTTGAAAAATTTAATGTTACCCTAAAAGAGATTACACCATATTATATAATAGTTGAAACCAATAAACAGCAAGATGTTTTTATAACCGCTAATAAAATGTATGAAAGTGGTGTATTTTATTATGCATATCCAAATTTTATTGTAAATGCAGTTTTATCAACTACAATTCCAGCAGATCAATTTTTTAATAAGCAGTTTTATTTATATAATACAGGGCAAACCATTAATGATGGACATGTTTGCACAGCTGGTATTGATATAAACGCTACTAAAGCTTGGGATATTACTAAAGGAAAAACAAACATTACGATTGCAGTAATAGACGAAGGTATATCAGGCAATCATCCTGATTTGCCTAATACCAGACAGCTTAGATTAAATGGCAGCAATTTTGAATCTTTAAATGGATTATCTGTAAATGATCCTTCACCACTTACATATCACGCACATGGTAATGCTTGTGCTGGTATTATTGCAGCATCACATAATTCAGAAGGAGTGGCAGGTATTGCACCTGAATGCAAAATTATGCCTATTACATTTCCGTACATATCAGGGTTTGCATTTAGATTTGCAAATGCCATTAATTTTGCGGTAACCAATGGTGCACAAATTATATCAAATAGTTGGAATTTTAGAGTAGATGATCCAAATTACTTACCAGTAATTGTTGATGCAATTCAAAATGCAATTACTAATAATAGAATTGTTGTTTTTTCTGCGGGTAATTTTGTCTCACAACCAGGATATGTTATGTTTCCTGCAAACGTAAATATAAATGGCGTTTTAGCGGTTGGTGCTTGTGATAGAAATGGAAACCAATCATTATATAGTCCTACAGATATTGAGTTAGATTTTGTAGCACCATCTGCTAAAGGGTTACCTGGACAAACATCTGGTGAAACAAATGAGGTATGGTCGATGGATTCACCAAATAATGATGGATTCAATCCGTGTTCTTCTACTTGTGATGCTCCAAGCTTTACAGGCGAACAATTGCCTAATTCAGGTACAAATTATTTATCTTATACTGGTAGGATGGGTGGCACTTCAGCAGCATGCCCACAAGTTGCAGGTGTTGCAGCGCTGATGTTATCAATTAATCCATGTATTTTACCAGCAGCTATAGAAACCATGCTGAAAAATTCTTGTAAAAAGATAGGAAGTATTCCATATGTAAGTGGTAGAAATAATAACTATGGTTTTGGACTAATTGATGCTTTCGAGGCAGTAAAATTGGCAATTCAATCAGCATCGATATTCTTCAAAAACCAAACACTTACAGGTACAAACATTTATCAGGCATCTTATGGTATTTATGCTGGAAGCCATCCTGATTTTCCTGCTTTAACTGGACTAACAACAATTGCAACAAATGCCAACATAATATTTAAGGCTACACAAGAAATTTATTTAGGTTCAGACTTTGAAGTTCAGTTAGGAGCTATTTTTGAAGTTCAGCCAGAATTAATTGTGTGTCAATAAATATTAATAAATTATAAAACAATTTTGAAATTCATGAAAAAAAATTATTACTTATACTATTTTTTGTTACTGCTTTTATGCAAGTAAAAGCTACAGATTGGTTTCCTGTTGGTGCGAAATGGTATTGGAGTACTTGGTGTATGAAATATGGATGTGCATTTTATACAGTAGAAATAACAAAAGATACTACCATCGATAATAAAATTTATAAAAAAGGTGAATTTAAACTATATAATGAAACAAACCCCAATGGAATATTAAAACAGAATTCAACTATTTCATTTATAGAAGAAAATGGAAAGATTAACTATAGATTTAGAGATACTACTTACAGGTTGTATGATTTAAATTTGAATATAGGTGATACTATGTTTACTGATATGACATTATTATGTAATAGTTTTATTTCAGCTGTTGCAGAAATTAAAGATACAGTTCTTATTGCTAAGAGCGTTGTAGATTCTATAAAAACCGTTACTATCAATAGAA
>JANNVS010000078.1:0-2160 GCA_031414515.1 Sphingobacteriales bacterium
ATTGATTGTAATACAATAATTAATTTATTACACTAGCAAACCCTGATACGTACTTGGTCTACGTTGCTCTAAAATAGCTTTACGGTCGTTCTTAAATTTATTGATATATTCAAAATTTGTGTAATGACGAATCGTTAAAATCGTCAATTTCTCATCAATTGAAAAATCAAATTTATCTTTTAAAGCAATTTTTACTTTTTCAATTTTTTCAGGAATATTATCAACTACTGCTTCAAAGGAAATCGCGCCTTGTTGCATCATATTTAATTTTAAATTTGCTTTAGAAAACGATGAAAATATTTCAGCTACAATTTCATCTTCCACAAAAGAAAAATCTTTCGTATGCAATGTTATCAATGCCTGGTCATCTTTTACAATTCTTATCGGTGGTAGATTGTTATCTTTTCCACCAACAATCGTTCCCTTTCCTTCTGGATTGATAAACGATTTTACCAATAAAGGGATGTTTTTATTTTGTAATGGTTTTATTGTTTTTGGATGAATAACTGTTGCACCATAAAATGTCATTTCAATAGCTTCATTAAAAGAAATCTCATCAATAAAAACAGCATCTTCAAACACACGCGGATCGCCGTTCATTACACCAGGCACATCTTTCCATATCGTTTGACTTTCGGCATCTAACATATTTGCAAAAATTGCTGCTGTATAATCAGAGCCTTCACGACCAAGTGTTGTTGTGCAGTTTTCTGCATTGCAACCAATAAAACCTTGTGTTACCACGATGCTTTCTGTTGCTAAAGGTTTCGCAATACTATTAATTAATGATTGCGTTTTATTCCAATCCACCACAGCTTCACGATATTTATCATCAGTTTTCATGACATCACGTACATCCAGCCATATATTTTTTACGTTTACTTCATTTAAATATGCACTTAAGATTGTTGATGAAATTAATTCACCTTGTGATACAATTTGATCGTACACATAATTATAACTTTCCTTTCTTTCTTCTTCTAATTGCCAATCTACTTCTGCATAAACATTTTGCAATTTATCAAACACTTCGTGTGTTTCATTTCCGAATAGATCCACACAAATTTGATGATGATTTTTCTTTACAATTTCAAAAGAAGCTTTTGCATCTGCATTATTAAAATAATCTTTTACAACAACTTCTAATGCATTGGTTGATTTTCCTGTAGCAGAAACTACCACTACTAGATTTTTTTCACCATATTTTTGAATGATAGACGCTACATTTTTAATTCCTGCAGCATCTTTCACTGATGCACCACCAAATTTATATACTTTCATACCTTATTGTCATGTTGAGTGAAACGAAACATCTTGCTTAATTTATTTCGTTTCGTTAATTATTTAAATCAAATTTTCTTTTTCTAACTTCACTGTTATCCATGTTTTATCAAAAGTAACCGGATATTTTTTATAAAAGTTTATAGCTTTTTCATTCCAGTCTAATACATGCCAACGCATTTGACTAATTTTCTCTTTTTTTGCAATATCAATAAGTTCATCCATAAGTTTTTTACCAATGCCATGTTTTCGAGAGGTTTCTTTAACAATCAAATCGTCTAAATACAACATTGATCCTTTCCAGGAAGAATAACCATAATAATACAATGCCATTCCAACAATTTTTCCATTAACTTCTGCGACTAAAACATGAAATTTTGGATTTTTTGAAGTGCCATCCGCTACAAATTTTTTTAATGAATTATTTGGCTCATTCGGTTCATTTTCAAAAACAGCTAGTTCTTTTATTAGTTCATATATCTGTACAAAATCATTTACTTCTGATTTTCGTATAATAATATGTTCTCGCACTTTCATTTTTGGACTGCTAAATTAAGTAAATTGTATTTAGTTATCTGTCAACAATTATTAAGTAATAATTAAAATGAAGCTATGATTGCTCTAATAATAGGTTGTATTTTTCTATCTTTGTGGTCTTCAAAAGAAAAATATGCGTGTAATTACTTTAGATGAATTTATTGCGATTAATCAGGAAAAGCATTCTGGTGCTACAGGTGAACTTTCTGGGTTATTGCGTGATATTGGCCTTGCTTCTAAGATTGTTAATAGAGATTTGAGTAAAGCTGGATTAGTGGATGCTTTATTAGGTGATACAGATACAATAAATATACAAGGCGAAGAAGTAAAAAAACTTGATAT
>JANNVS010000079.1:0-1659 GCA_031414515.1 Sphingobacteriales bacterium
CAAGCTAAGAATAAAGAATTATATTTATTCGTGATTTGGATAATATCAAATTTGAATCTTTCTAAACCAAAAATTATGAAATTCAATCTAAAAATTATTTTCTTATTAAGTATTATAACAAGTGTTCTAGTTTCGTGCAAATTTAACAAGACGAACACTTCCAATGGAAATACTTTTGTAGAACCATCTGCCACTGTAAGCGGATTGCTACAATCAAATGGCAGAGCCTGTTATTTTGATGATGTAGACAGTATTCAAAAGAAAATAAATATCACATTAGATGTGGCAGATCAGCGAGAATTGGAGATTGTAGAAAATATTATGAAATATGCAGGTCTTCCACAAAATTTTAAAATATATCGCGGTGATATCGACAATGCAATGGCAACGATGGTAGATAACCAACGATTCATAGTTTACAACAAAGATTTATTTACGGTGATAGATAAAATGTCTGACTCTTATTGGGCTTCCGTGTTTATATTGGCTCATGAAATCGGACATCATTTAGCATATAATATTTCAGACACTAATAATCCTTACACTGCCGAATTAGATGCTGACGGATTTGCTGCTTCCATACTCAACAAGATGGGTGCAGATGCAAATCAGGTATTGGTTGCTGTTAATTCAAGTTTTATCTCAAATGAACAGGATACTAAAACACATCCTGCAAAAAGAAAGCGGCTCGAAACTATAAGTGCATCTTGGGAAAAAACAGCCGAACAAAACTATACTTCAGCGGCACCACCTGATCCTGGTCCATTCGAATCAGAAGAAGATTTAGGCATAACGCAAATAGATGAATCTTATGATGCAGCATTATTTCTTTCAGGATTTAAAGGAATAATTTTGAATGTACAACCAATTAAACATGAATCGTCAACTTTTTTAACAGGTGCTGATGCTGGTTTAAGAATGAATGTGTTGGTAACTGAGATTACTGACAATGAAGAGTGGCTTATTAAAAAAAATGAAAGAAAAACATTTGAAGTATATTACACAAATAGAAACGTAGGTAGCGGCGAAGCTCCGTTTCTTGATTTTTTTAAACCAGGAAGAAGAATGAATTTTGATATTGCAAGAATTTGCGAAGACACAGAATGTGATGATTACATTACAAAAGCAGGTATATCGAACAATTAAGTATTAATATACTTTATTACTTTTGTTTCTGACACAATTCAATTAAAATACCATTCGTATTTTTTGGATGAAAGAAACACACTAATTTATTGAGTGCACCAACATAAGGTTTTTCTGTCAATGGTTGAAATCCTTCACTTTTTAAGCGCACCATTTCTGCATGAATATCTGCTACTTCAAAACAAACATGATGAATGCCTTCTCCTTTTTTTTCTAAATATTTAAAGATTTTACTTTCTTCGTTTTGTGCCTGCATCAATTCCACTTTGGTATCACCTAAATCAAAAAAAGAAACATCCAATTTTTCACTAATCACTTCTTCTTGGTGAAAAGGTGGTTTATTAAACAATTTTGAAAACAACTCATTCGATGCTTTCAAATCTTTCACTGCTATTCCTACATGATCTATTTTTTTCATGTTATAATTTTAACGAATCTGGCTATTCTTCTTTAAAAAGGTTAAACAAAAATAGTTTTGTTTAATTTTTTTTATATTTTTTTAAACAAAAGAAG
>JANNVS010000080.1:0-1512 GCA_031414515.1 Sphingobacteriales bacterium
GTTTTGCCAGCGATAAAATTCTGTCAGGCATTGTTGCAGAAAACAACAACATTCTGCGTTCTGTAGCACAAGATTTTAAAATCAATTCGATGTCGTCGATGAAACCCATGTTTAGCATTTCATCAGCTTCATCTAACACTACATATTTTACTTCGTTAAGAATTAATTTTTTTCTTTCAATTAAATCAATCACACGACCAGGTGTACCAACTACTACGTGTGTGCCTTTTTCCAACTCGCGCATTTGCGAACTGATAGGTGCGCCACCATAAACTGTGGTTATCCAGATTTTTTTAGAACCTTTAAAACTTTTAATTTCTTCAGCTGTCTGAATGGCTAATTCTCGTGTTGGTGCTAGCACTAATGCCTGTATGCTCTTTTGTGTTGGGTCAAAGCGTTCTAGAATTGGCAAACCGAATGCTGCTGTTTTTCCGGTTCCTGTTTGTGCTTGTCCTACAATATCTAAATCACCGTTTAGTAAAAGCGGTATAGTTTGTTGCTGAATTGGTGTAGGTACTTCGTACCCTTTTTTTTCTAATGCGTCTAAAATTTCGTCGCTTAAGCCTAAGGCTCTAAATCCTTCCATAAAAATATTTAATACTAATGAAATGCAAAGATACGCTGATTATGTGAATGTTACAATGCACCAATGTGTATATCATATTGCTTTTGAGTTAATTATAGTTGGGTTTAGTTAAAAAGGCAGTAATAATTTAGATAAACATTAACATTCATTGGACATTGCTAAACTTGCCATTTATTGTAAATTATTGTAAATTTGTTGTAGGTAAATATTGAAAGTCGTTTCGGACGTTAGAGAAGGGATACTTAGGTATAGCACAGCTCGTTCAAACATTACCAGTTAAAGAAGGAGTTTGCGCTCCTTCTTTTTCGTTTATACATGCTTTGCATCGCTAAATGTTTATTACCATCTCTTATTTCTTCAATATAATAGTAAACATTATCAAATTCTGCTTGGTATAAAATACAATCTCTACCTTGTCTACTTTTGCCAGTAAAAATAATATTATCAGTTTTAAAAATTTCTGGAATTAATAAAAAATCATCCTGTGTTACAGCTATTTGTCCACGTAACTTTTCTTGCTCGGCTTTTCCGTGATGTTTTAAAGTATGATTAATAGCTGATTTATCTATAATGTGTTGGTATCCTTTTACTTCTAAATCAGTTTTTAGTTTTATTAATTCAGCTTCTTTTGCTGTTACCTTATCTATAATTACAATCTTATTTTTCGGCGTTTTATCATTAATCGCAAACACAACTAATTCCCTTAGTTCTTCTATCATCTTATTCTAATTGTCAATTATAAATCATACTTCATTATTCTGTATAATTAATTACAACTGATTATTATCCAAAAAACTATAGTAATTATTATGCGCAATGATAATATGATCCAAAACAGTAATCTCTAATAATTTTCCAGCATCTCTGGCCGAACGCGTAAGTTTAATATCTATTTCACTCGGATTTAGATTTCCTGACGGATGATT
>JANNVS010000081.1:0-24483 GCA_031414515.1 Sphingobacteriales bacterium
GTTTGTAAGTAACTTAATGCAGTATTAAATGATTCTTTCATCACGTTACCTAAATTTCCGGTAATTGTCAGATTGCCTTTCCCTTTACTTGCGGATGATTCGATAAATAGAATATCGCCACCCATAGGTGTCCAAGCCAAGCCTATAGCTACACCACACGGATTATTTTCAGAATATTTATCGTGATTATATTTTGGTTTTCCTAAAATACGTGTAATGTCTTCAATGGAAATAGAAGCATTATAAATTTCTTCTGTGGCTACACTTTTAGCTACATTTCTCATAATAGATGCAATAACTCTATCTAATTCTCGTACGCCACTTTCATAAGTGTAATTATGAATCAAATGTTGAATAGCTTTATCATTTAATTTTACCTGTGCATATTTCAATCCATGTGCTTCACGTTGTTTTGCTACTAAATGTTTCTTTGCAATTTCTGTTTTTTCTTCCAATGAATAACCACTCAATTGTATTACTTCCATTCTATCGCGTAATGCAGGTTGTATTTCACCCAAATTATTTGCGGTTGCAATAAATAATACTTTTGATAAATCGTATTCTTGTTCTAAAAAATTATCGTAAAAAGTAGTGTTTTGTTCTGGGTCTAACACTTCTAACAATGCAGAAGACGGATCACCTCGGTGGTCTTTCCCTACTTTGTCAATTTCATCTAAAATAAAAACTGGATTTGAGGATTGTATCTTCTTAAGAGATTGAATAATTCGTCCTGGCATTGCTCCGATATATGTTTTCCGGTGACCACGAATTTCACTTTCATCATGCAAACCACCTAAAGACATTCGCACATATTTTCTATCTAATGCACGTGCAATACTTTTACCTAAAGAAGTTTTGCCAACTCCAGGAGGTCCAATAAAACAAAGGATTGGCGACTTCATATCGCCTTTTAATTTTAAAACTGCCAGGTATTCTAAAATTCTATCTTTTATTTTATCTAAGCCATAATGATCTTCGTCTAAAATTTTTTTACCGCGTTTTAAATCAAAATTATCTTGTGTAGTATCGTTCCAAGGAAGTTCTACCATCAAATCTAAATAATTTAAAATTACAGAATATTCGGCGGCAGCCGGGTTCATGCGTTTCAATTTTTCTAATTCTTTATCAAATGATTTGGCAATTTTCTCATTCCATTTTTTTTCTTTTGATTTTTCTCTAAGCCGATTGATTTCTTCCTGATACATATCGCCACCCAATTCTTCCTGTATGGCTCTCATTTGTTGATTCAGGAAATATTCTCGTTGTTGTTTGTCAATATCTGTTCTTGTTTTGTTGTGAATATTGGCCTTTAATTCTTGTAATTGTAATTCCAGATGCAAATATTTTAAAACTTGCTGCACAAGTTCGTGTGCATCATTTGTTTCCAAGATTTGTTGTTTTTGAGGTAACTCAATGTTTAGGTTGGAAGTTATAAAATTAGCTAAGAACTTTATTGAGTTAATATTATTCAGAACAATTTTAGCTTCATTTGGAATATTTGGCGATAATTCAATTATTTTATTCGCCATATCCTTCAAATTGTCCATCATTGCTTTTTCCTGTTGTTGGTCAATCATAGGAACATCTGTCAAATATTCTACTTCTGCTTGAATAATTGGGTCTGAGGTAACATTTTGCTTTACAACAAATCGTTTGATTCCTTGCAAAATTATTGTGTTTCCACCATCTGGCATCGATAACATTTTGATGATTTTTGCCGTTGTACCCATATTATACAATTCACCAGGTTCTGGTTCTTCAATTTTTGTATCTCGCTGAGCAATTACACCAATGTATTTATTTTCTTTATAAGCCTTTTTTACTGCTTTGATAGATTTTTCTCTGCCTACTGAAATAGGAATTACAACTCCAGGAAATAATACATTATTTCGTAATGGCAAGATAGGCAGAACATTAGGAAGACTATCGCTATTGGTGTTTTCATCTTCTTCAATAGACAATAATGGCACCATTTCTACATCTTCTTCAATAATATTGGATAATTCAATTCTTTGGAACATAGGTAAATTTACTTGAAATTCGACAAAATGACATATTCCTTACAAATTATAAGGCTTTTTAATAGAAGCAAGATTTGTGCCGATATGGAATTTTATTGAATGATTCAGAAAATTTGTCAGTATTTAGAATATTTTGTACCATCAATATTATTGTTAATTTTGCAACTCAGTTTTGGAAACGTGTCCGAGTGGTTTAAGGAGCACGCTTGGAAAGTGTGTGTATGGGAAACTGTACCGTGAGTTCGAATCTCACCGTTTCCGCAAAAAAAAACGTCAAGATTTTTTCTTGACGTTTTTTTAATTTTATCTAAATTATACGGTTGGCTGTTGACTGTGAACCGTCAACCTTTTTAAGCTTTTCCACTCAGCACACCACGCGAAATTACAATACGTTGTATCTCTGAAGTGCCTTCATAAATAGCCGTTATTTTTGCATCGCGCATCAATCGTTCTACGTGATATTCTTTTACATATCCGTAGCCACCATGTACTTGCACGGCTTCTGTAGTTACACGCATGGCTACTTCAGAAGCAAATAATTTTGCGGTTGCCGATGCAATTGCATAATCTTTATGTTGGTCTTTTAACCATGCTGCTTTATAAACCAATAAACGTGCTGCTTCAATTTGCGTAGCCATGTCTGCTAATTTGAACTGAATGATTTGATGATTAGAAATTTCTGTGCCAAATGCTTTGCGCACTTTAGAATATTCTACTGCTAATTCGTATGCGCCAGTTGCAATTCCTAGTGCTTGTGCAGCAATACCAATTCTTCCACCTTCTAATGTTTTCATCGCAAATTTAAAACCGAAACCATCTTCACCAATTCTGTTTTCTTTCGGCACTTTTACATCTGTAAATAATAAGGAATGTGTATCTGATGCACGAATTCCAAGTTTATCTTCTTTTGCTCCAATTTCAAAACCAGGCATTCCTTTTTCAACTATTAATACATTAATTCCACGATGTCCTTTTTCAGGATTAGTTTGCGCAATTACTAAATAGGTATTTGCTTTTCCACCATTAGTAATCCAGTTTTTAGTGCCGTTTAATAAATAGTAATCGCCTTTATCTTCAGCTGTTGTTTTTTGTGAAGTCGCATCGCTGCCTGCTTCTGGTTCGCTTAATGCAAATGCGCCTAATTTTTCACCTTTTGCTAAAGGCACTAAGTATTTTTGTTTTTGTTCTTCGTTGCCATATTCTTGCAAGCCCCAACAAACTAAGGAATTATTTACCGACATAGCTACGGAACAAGATGCATCTAATTTAGAGATTTCTTCCATTGCGATGCAATAGGAAATTGCATCTAAACCGCTGCCACCATACTTTGTATCAACCATCATGCCCATAAAACCAAGTTCACCCATTTGTTTTAAAAATTCGGTTGGATGAATCATATCGCGGTCGCGATCGATGACGCCTGGCTTTAATACTTTTTGTGTAAAGCTGCGTGCCATTTCACGTATTTGCAGATGTTCTTCGGTAAGTTGAAAATTCATTTTTTATTTTTTAAGAATGTGAAAATACGTTTTTAATTTGAAAATTAGCGAATTTGATAATGTGCCAATTGTTTGAAAAATAGATACTAAGTTTTTTTTTTGGACTCAACCTCTTTGGTTGTTGAATAACCTTCTAACAATGGAATGATAACAGTTTGATGTGCAATTTTGTTGCCAACTATTTCTTCTTTTTTGTAATCGCCACCTTTTACTAAAATGGTTGGTTGCAGTTGTTCAATTAATTGTAATGGTGTGTCTTCTGAAAAAGAAATAACGTAATCTATAGCTTTTAATTCTGCTATTTTTTTCATTCTAATTTCTAAAGATTCTATTGGTCGTGAGTTGCCTTTTAATCTTTTTACTGATGCATCATCATTCACGGCAACAATTAGTATATCGCCAAGTTTTTTTGCTTCTTCTAATAAATGCAAATGACCTTTGTGCAACAAATCAAAACAACCATTTGTGAAGACGATGGTCTTATTTTCTCTGTAAAGATTCGTAATAAGTAATTCTATGTTATAAATTATTTTAGATGAAGATCCATTTTTCATAGATTTTTCAATTAGCTTTTTTATTATAGAGAGCTAAAAAAATTAAACTAAGGATTCCGCCAACTAAAACAAAAACTGTTTGAACTGTCCATGAAATCCAGCCATAAGAAAAACCAATTACTGCAACTATTCCATAGGTTTCCATTACTTTTTGTGTAACTATTTGAAATGCACCAATTCCACCTTGAGTTGCAACCATGGCAAAGCCACCGAAAAATACCGATGCCATGGCAGCTGACCAACCCAAATGTGCTGTTTCAGTTAAGCATTTAAAACCAAAGTATGGCATTAAAATATAACAAATCCAAATGGCGAATGTGTGAAATACAAATTCCCATTTTCTGTCAATATTTCTTATAGAAATTAATCCTTGCCAAACACCAAACAGTTTTTCTTTTACAAGATTTTTAGGTTTTTCAAAACCGTGTTTTTTAATAATAAAGAAACCAACTGCAACTATTACAACAACAACAGTAAGCAAGAAAATAATTTTTGTGTTTCCTGTGGATGCAGTATCTGTAACTTCTTTTTTAGTTAATAAGTCGACAAAGAATTGATAAAATTTATCGTATTCAACTAATAAAATGATGCCTCCTAAAATCAGAATACATACTAAATCTATTACTCTTTCCAATACCATTGTACCAATTGATTTTTCGACAGGTACGTTTTCGTATTTATATAAAATTGTGCATCGCATTACTTCGCCTAAACGTGGAAAAAGCAAGTTGAAAAAGAACATTGACATTACTGCGGAAAATGTATTCCAGTAATTTGGTGTGTAGCCAAGTGGTTTTAATAATATGCGCCAACGTTCAGCTCTGGAAAAATTACTGAGTAATCCGAAAAAGATTAATAATAATAACCAACTATAATTTGCTCTTTTAAATGATTCGGCAATGATTTTTTTATGTTCATCTGTGATGCCTTGCATTGACCAAAACACCAAACCAACGCCAATGCCTAAAGAAATAATGAATTTGAGAATATTGCCGAGTTGTTTTTTCAAAAGAAATAATTTTGATGAAGATAAGGTAATGCCGTTTAGATAACTAATTTTTCTTGCAAAGATGAAACGAGCGCAATGCTTTTTTTGAATATTTTAGATTAATGTTTTACTTGATTGTTACTTTCATCTACATAAACTACAGTAGGTGCGAAGTTTTTACTTTCTTCCAAAGTCATCATCGCATAAGCAATAATAATTATTTTGTCGCCAAGTTGTACTAAGCGTGCCGCTGGTCCATTTAAACAAATTTGTCCGGAACCACGTTCGCCTTTTATAATATAGGTTTCAAATCGTTCACCATTATTTACGTTTACTATCTGCACTTTTTCGTTTGGCAACATACCTGATGCATCCAATAAATTTTCATCTATTGTAATGCTACCCATATAATTTAGGTTGGCTTCGGTAACAGTAACGCGGTGCAGTTTGGCTCTAAATAAGTGTATGAACATATAGTTGAATTGAAAACAAATTTAGCTATTGAAAATGAAATGGCAAATTATCGAAGGATTAACAAAATACTGAATGTAACAATGAAATAATAAAACAATTAATTAATTATTTTATTGCTTCATTATTGAATTACTGAATAATCACATTATCAATCAATCTAACCAAACCAACTTTTGCAGCAACTAAAACAGACATTGAAGTTTCTTCTTTATATTCATGAATTGGCTCTAGTGTTTTACTGTTTACTACAGACAAATATTCTAGATATATCAATTTATCATTAGTGAATATTTCTGTTTGTTCCTGTACTAATATAGAAATTGATTGTTTTGTGATATTTTCTTTTATGTAAAAAATAGCTTGGGAAAGTTTTAAAGCAGATAATCTTTCTTCATTTGTTAAGCGAGCATTTCTGCTACTCATAGCCAAGCCGTCTTTTTCACGTACTGTTTCACAGATTTCTAATTTAATAGGTAAGCTTGTTTGTTCAATTAGACTTTGTATTACCATACATTGCTGGTAATCTTTTTGTCCAATAAATAATGAATCTGGTTGAACTATATCTAACAACCGCTTTACAACTTGAAGCACACCTTCAAAATGTCCAGGCCGATGTGCAGCTTCTAGAGTTGTACCAATAAATCCAAGATCTATGTCTGTATCATGCTTTGTTCCTAAAGGATAGATTTCTTCAACGGATGGTATAAATACTATATCACAATTGACTTCTAAAAGCATCTCTAAATCTTTGTCAATTTGTATTGGATACTTCTCAAAATCTTTCTTGTCATTAAACTGAGTAGGATTGACAAAAATACTGCAAACGGTAATATTTGTTCTGGTTTTCGATGTGCTAATGAGTGTCAGATGACCATTATGTAATGCACCCATAGTAGGAACAAATCCAATTGTTTTTTTATCTAATCTATTGATTTTCAATAGATATTTTTGAATTTCGATTATAGTTTGAAAAACTTGCACTGTCGTTTATTTTACATTTCTTAAACAATTATACCACTTTATATGCGTACCTTTGCACACTATTTAGGCAGAATAATTAAAAATTAACAGAATACGCGGAGCATGGAAAAGAAAAGATTGTTGTATGTAACTCAGGAAATGGATCCTTATTTGGTGTTAACCGAAGCTGGAAACATAGTCAAAAGATTAGCACCTTATGTAAATGATAATGGACTGGAAGTGCGTATTCTCATGCCACGATTTGGTATTATTAACGAACGCAGGAATCGATTACATGAAGTAGTACGATTATCTGGAATTAATATTATAATAAATAATGACGATTATCCATTAATTATCAAAGTGGCATCTTTACCAGGAGCTCGAATTCAAGTCTATTTTTTGGATAATGATGAGTTCTTCAAGCGCAAGACGGTTTTCAACGATGAGAAAGAAAAATTCTTTGACGATAATGCAGAACGCATGGTATTTTTTTGTAAAGCTACACTGGAGACAGTTAAAAAATTCGGATGGCATCCACATATTATTCATTGCCATGGTTGGATGACTAGTTTGATTCCGGTTTATATGAAAACACAGTTTGCCAAAGATCCAGTTTTTTCTAATACAAAGATGGTATACAGTATTTATGAAAAAACTTTCCCAGAAAAACTAAATAAGAATTTTTTAAAAACAGCGTTAATAGGTGATGATATAAAAGAAAAAGATTTGGCAGTATTTAAAGAATTAACAAATGAAGCACTCACAATGGCTGGCGTTCAATTTGCAGATGCTATTGTACAAGGATCTGATATAATTTCAGACATGCCAGCTCTTAAAAAGGCAATAGGCAAAAAACCATTTTTGGAATATCAGGAGCTGGACAATATTTTGCCCAAATACACCGAATTCTATCAATCACTTTTGCAATAAAATTGTAACTCAAAAATATATATTTTTAACAATGAGAAAAATTCATTTACTTTCCTTAATTGCCATATTCACTTTTATTTCAGCATGTAAAAAAGATTCAAGTATCGGTGCAGATATTTTACCTAAAGACGATTTATTAAATGTAAAATTTTCAGACACATTTACACTACACTCAAAAACATTATCAGATACTTTCCTTAGAACCGATAAGCTATCAAAAAATTATTTAGGAGTTATTGATAATAATTCACAATTTGGGTTCCAGAAATCTTCAATCGTCATGGAATTAGATAGACCAAGTACAGTATACGACGATACCTTAGGTCCATTTTTACTTGACTCAGTTGTTTTGCTTTTAAAATATAATTCAGTTTATGGAGATACAACTGTTTCACAAAGTTTTGATGTTAGCACAATAAGCAATAAAATAATTGAAACTAGTACTTATTATTCGAATAGTAATTTATTTCCAGGAACTGGTTCCATTGGTAGTGTAAGCCCTTATTATTTTAATCCAACTAATAAAGTGATCGTTTCAACTGCTGATACTATTGGTGTTTCAGGTATTCTTCGGGTCAAATTAAATCAATCATTTGGAGATGCAATACTAGGACTTGGACAAACTATTCTAAGGGATTCATCTTTATTTAAAAATGCTTTCTCAGGAATTATAATTGAGAATAGTACTAATAATGGAAAAGCTATGGCTGAAATTGACATTAGTTCTACATTCAGTTCCGTGGTTATTTATTATAAAAATAAATATGGAGAAAAAAAAGACATGAGATTATATTCATCGCTATTAAATAATCAAAATGGCAATACTACAACAAGAGTAAATGCAATTAATTTATTTTCTAATAGCTTAGCAACAGATGTTCAAAATACAGTTATCTCTGGCCTGAAGTCGGATTCTGTAAATTATTTATTAGGACAAGGTGGTACTATTGTACGTTTATCACTACCTACACTAACGAGTTTGGGAAAAACAGCTGTGAATAAAGCACAAATTGTGATTTCACAAATACAACAAAATAGTTCAAATGATTTTGCTAAACCTTTATTTCTATTATTATTAAAAAGAAATTCAAGCGGAAATTTAGATATTCTTTCTACTAGTGATGGAGTAGGTATATTAGATACAACAGGAACAGATGGATTAGGAAATAAAATTGCTCGTTATAATTTCACAATTACTAAGTATGTTCAAGCAATTTCAAAAGGAAGCGAAATAAATGCCGACTTATATATAGCCACATATAGGTCAGGTGGTACAGATGGAACAGTAAATGTGCTAAATAGTATTATAAATGGTTCTTCAATAAATTTTGGATATATACCTTCAAGAGTTATTATTGCAGGCTCTAATTATTCTGATTCAAGATATAAGATGAAATTAAATTTGACTTATACAGTAATTAAATAAATTTATATTCTTAATTTTTTTCTAAATTGGTATATCATTTGATTGACTTTACACTAATTTGATTTATATGTGCGGAATTGTAGGTTATATAGGAAAGAGACAAGCCTTTCCAATAATAATTAACGGATTAAAAAGACTTGAATATCGAGGATATGATAGTGCAGGAATAGCATTATTGAGTAATACCAACAAATTAAATATTTATAAGAAAAAAGGAAAAGTTGCTAACCTTGAAGATGCAGCAACTAATCAAGATATTAGTGGAACAGTTGGCATTGGACACACCAGATGGGCAACACATGGTGAGGCAAGCGACTTAAATGCACATCCACACTTTAATACAAACGGAGATATAGCCGTAATTCATAACGGTATTATAGAAAATTATTATTCATTAAAAACGGAATTACAGGAGCGTGGTTATTGTTTTCGTTCGGAGACCGATACAGAAGTATTAATACACCTTATTGAAGAAATACAAAAAAATGTACAGTGTGCACTAGATGAAGCAGTACGTTTGGCTTTAAATGAAGTAATCGGTGCATATGCAATTGTAGTTATTTCAAAAAATGATCCAGATAAATTAATAGCCGCAAAGTTAAGCTCTCCTTTAGTAATTGGCTTTGGTGAAAATGAATTATTCGTTGCATCAGATGGTTCTCCATTAATCGAGCATACTAAAAAGGTGTCGTATCTAGAAGATGGACAAATGACAGTATTGCATGTAAATGGTCAAGTAGATGTAAAATCCATTAAAGACAATACAATACATGTACCATACATTGATGAGTTACAACTTAAGCTAGAGCAAATAGAAAAAGGTGGTTTTGATCATTTTATGATGAAAGAAATTCATGAGCAACCTCAAGCAATTAAAAATAGTATTCGTGGCCGCATCGACAGTCAGCAATTTTGGGTAAATCTTGGTGGTGTGCGTGAACACGAATTGCGTTTTAAAAATGCGAATAAAATTACGATTGTTGCATGTGGTACATCATGGCATTCAGCATTAATTGGCGAATATTTAATTGAAGATTTGGCACGTATAAATGTGGAGGTTGAATACGCATCAGAATTTAGATATCGCAATCCAATCATCACCGAAAATGATGTAGTCATTGCTATTTCACAATCTGGTGAAACTGCAGATACACGTGCAGCATTAGAATTAGCAAAAGCAAAAGGTGCACTAACGTATGGTATTTGCAACGTAGTCGGTTCCAGTATTTCGCGCATGACAGATGCAGGTTCTTACACACATGCAGGTCCTGAAATTGGCGTAGCATCTACTAAAGCATTTTCTACTCAAGTAAGTATTTTAGCTTTAATGGCATTGCAATTAGCAGAAATAAAAGGCACGATATCAAAATCTAAATTTCATGAATATATTACCGAGTTAGAAGCATTGCCTGCAAAAATTGAAAAGATTTTAAAAGCAGAACCATACATACAGGAAATTGCAGAAACGTTTCAAGATGCTACAAATTTCTTGTATTTAGGACGTGGTTATAATTTTCCGGTTGCCTTAGAAGGTGCGTTAAAACTTAAAGAAATTTCTTACATACATGCAGAAGGTTATCCAGCAGCAGAAATGAAACATGGACCGATTGCATTGATAGATGAAAACATGCCTGTAGTAGTCTTAGCGCCACATACACAACACTACGAAAAAGTATTATCCAATATTGAAGAAGTAAAAACACGCAAAGGACAACTCATTGCTATCGTTACAGAAGGTGATACTGAGATTAGTAAATTGGCTGAATATGTCATTCAAATTCCTGCAACAGCAGAACCGTTTACACCAATATTATCTGTTGTTCCATTGCAATTATTAGCTTACCACATTGCTGTTCTAAGAGGCTGTGATGTAGATCAGCCACGTAACTTAGCAAAATCTGTAACCGTAGAATGATGAAACAAAAAATATTTATATTGTTTTTTTCCTTGACTTCATTGGCATTTTCACAAACAAATCCATATAACGCTCAAAAAAAGAAATATCCTTTAGGCGACCAGTTCCAAAAAATAATGCCAGAAAAAATAGGTAAGTGGAATCGGTTTGCTTTTCATGACTTTGTACCAAGTCAAGAAACAGGAACAGTCTATTACCAATTGGATGAAAAACAGATTTATGTCACTTTTGGAAAGTCTTTAAATCAAACGAATCTTAATATTGTTTGGGCAAAAATATATGACGATGCGACAGATGGAAAGGCAAAAGAAATAAAACAAATAAATAGCACAAGCATAAATTCTAAATATTTATCATTGCAAGGCAAATCAGGCTTTTTTTATGCGTGGACACGCAACCTGTATTTCTTTAGTATAGAAACTAAGTTTAAGTCTGATGCGGATAATTTTATGAGTTTATTTCCCTATTAAATTTGATATTTTGAATTAAACAAGTATAATTTAAATTTGTTTATACCAATATATTTTTCACAGCAATACCATATGTATAAATTTTCTTAAAATGCAAACCAACTCTTCTGTTTTTCTTGGCGATAAATTCTACAATCGCGAACACTTAAATTTTATTTTGTTTGATGTATTGAATGCTGAAGACATCACACAATATGAATACTTTCTAGACCATGACCTAGATACTGTGCAAATGTATTTGGATGCAACAGATCAGTTTGCAAAAGAATATTTGTTTCCGCACACAGTAGAAATGGATAGAAAACAACCTGAATTAATTAATGGTAGAATCTGTGTGCATCCTATTCATAAAGATATTATGCGTAAAAGTGGTGAAAATGGCTGGATAAGTATTTTAGCTTCTAAAGAAGTTGGTGGTTTGCAGATGCCAAGTGTTTTTTATACTGCAGCGAGTTTTATTTTAGGAGCTGCCAATTATTCAGCGTCTGCATTTCCTGGTTTAACTCTTGGTGCAGCACATTTAATAGAAGCCTTTGCGGATAAAAAATATCAGAATATTTATTTACCAAAAATGTTTGCAGGTGAATGGCAAGGAACAATGGCATTAACAGAACCTGAGGCAGGCAGTTCATTAAGTGATGTTGTAACAGCAGCAGTAAAACAATCAGATGGAATCTATAAAATTACAGGTCAAAAGATATTTATTTCTTGTGGTGATAGTGATGTAGTTGAAAACGTAGTACATCTTTTATTAGCACGTGTAAAAGGCGCGCCAGCAGGAACAAAAGGTATTTCGATGTTTATTGTGCCACGCGAACGAATAAAAGAAGATGGCAATTTAGAATATAATGATGTAACCAGTATTGGCGTGTATCACAAAATGGGTTACAAAGGCGCACCAATTGCACACTTAAGTTTTGGTGAAAATAATGACTGCAAAGGTTGGCTTGTTGGTGAAGAAAATAAAGGACTTTCGTATATGTTTCAGATGATGAATGAAGCGCGAATTTCTGTTGGTTTACACGCAACGTCTATTTCTTCGGCTGCATATTATGCAAGTTTAAAATATGCGAACGAGCGTTTGCAAGGAAGAAACATTGCAGAGAAAAATCCTGAGTTACCACAAACACCAATCATCAATCACGCAGATGTGAAACGCATGTTGCTGTTTCAAAAAACATTTATAGATGGTGCGTTATGTTTGGAATTGCAATGCAGTTATTTTGCAGATATGGAACGTGTAACAGAAGGCGACGAAAAAGAAAAATATAATTTGATGTTGGAATTGTTGACACCAGTTGCAAAATCGTATCCTGCAGAAATGAGTAATTTTTCAACATCAACAGCGATACAAATTTTTGGTGGTTATGGTTTTACGAAAGACTTTATTGCAGAACAATATTATCGCGATACACGCATACATACTATACACGAAGGCACTACTGCTATACATGGTTTGGATTTATTAGGCAGAAAAGTGATGATGAAAAATGGCAAGGCCGTGATGCTTTTAATGCAAGAAGTGATGAGTGATATTTCAAAAGCAAAACAACACGAAAATACGAAAGCACACGCAACATCTTTAGAAAAAAAATTAGGTCAATTGCAAGAGTTGTCTATGCATTTAATGAATGTTGCACAAAAAGAAGGTGTTGAAGTTTATTTGAGTGATGCAACTTTATATTTAGAATTATTTGGCATAATAGTGTTAGGTTGGCAATGGATTAAAATGGCAAATACGTGTAATGAAAATTCTGCTATAGATAAAACATTTGCAGCAACTAAATTTTTATGTTACAATTATTTCTTTGAATATGAATTGCCAAAAACGGAAGGTTTATTTTCGCGATTAAAAAGCACGAACAGAGTTACGGTTGGTATAGAAAGTAGTTTAATAGATTAAAATTGTCTGAACTATGATTTATATGATTTTTGATTAGTATGATTTACTTTACGTACTTTGCGTTTAATATTTTTTTAGATTCAATTAATAAATTCTTCAATTTTCTAACTCAAAAATATAAAACATGACAACAATACAACAAATCAGTTTATATGCTATGGCTGCATTTTATGCTGGCGGTGGTATTAACCATTTTGTAAATCCAAAATTTTATTTAGGCATTACACCTAAATTTTTTCCAGTTCCAAATTTATTAAATCAAATAACAGGAGTTGCTGAAATTATATTAGCAATCGGTTTATTATTTGTATCCACACGACAAATTTCTGCTTATCTAATTATTGCTATGCTGATAGCATTCTTTGCAGTACATATTCCACACCTATTAAATCCGCCAAAAATGGCGCAAGGCAAAGAATGGTTTTTGTTTGTAAGAATTGCTCTACAGTTTGTATTGATTTACTGGGCTTGGTGCGTTAGTAAATATTGAGATGTAAGAGTTGAATAGTCTTTATTAATTTTTCTCAAATCTCATTTCTCAAATCTGTTTTTTCTCAAGATATAATCATTCAACCAAAATTTTCCATAAGCAATGTCTGTTTTTTCATAGAGTTCAAAACCCATTTTTTTATAAAAATACATTGCATTGTTTTTTCTGTGCACGTTGAGTTGAATGCAAGCGCAATTGTTTTTTAGAGCAATTTTTACTATTTCATTCATTAATGCATTTCCAATTCCTTTGCGTTGTTTATTTTGTTTGATGTATATACGATGCAAATACACCACTTCATTCTTCAGCAAACCATACACATCTTCTTTTATTTCATACGCTACAAAACCCAATATCTTTTCATCTTCCAAATACATAAAATAAGTAGTACCAGTCAGCATTTGCCATTGAATAAATTCAGGTGTATACATTTTATTGTACATATATTCAACCTGTTCTTCAGAAAGAAAAACACGATACGTTTGTTTCCAGACGTCTTCTGCTACTTCAATAATTTTAGGAATATCAGTTGTAAATGCAATCCTGATTTTATACATAGTGCAAATGTAAAAGATTTATTCAATTTCTTTCATGTAGGTTCTATAATCTTTCCAGCGTTTTAGCAATTGGCTTAAGTTGATGCCATGATAACCACGTTGTTTATTTTGCATACATACTTCTAGTAAATAAGATAAATGAAGAATAATTTCTTTCCACGCAAAAAAGATTGAATGTTTTGGGTCGTATATATGCGTTGGTTCGCTTCCAGCACCATTCGTTTCTATAATAGTAAAGTTTTTTCCATCTTCTAAATCTTTCCAATTGTCGAATTTAATATCCATTCTGCCGAAATGAAATCCTTTTATTTGATTGCAAATTGTATTAAATGAATCTGTCATTTTTGGTGTTATTCGATACGATTCATCTAAAAATTTTGAACCACGAAAATGACTTCCAAATGGAACAACAATCAATTTCTCATCTTTAGGTAAAATGGTATTCCATTCGTTTATAAATTTAGTTGATAAATAATGTAGTTGATAATACGTACGCGCATCAGCATAAATTAATTGCTCTAATGTTCTTCTTCCATCACCAATTACATGCAAATACTCTTTGTAAACAATACCAGTTAATTTTCCTGCTGAGTCATTTGGATATCGAACCCAAAATAATCCAATTTCATGTTCATATGAAACCAAACTCTGAATTAAATATGGATGTTTCGCTGATTGATGGTGTTCTAATAAATTTTGTTGCGAATGAATTTTCTTTACACCAATTCCTTTTTGTCCAATATCAGGTTTGGTAATTAATGGATAAGAAATTTGAGCAGTTTTTACTTCATCTAAAATGAAATTATAATCTTGTTTCGGCTCAATATAAATTGTCGTTGGATAGTATTGTTTTGGAATGTAATTATAAATTTTCATTTTGCTTTCAATTACAAAATCCATTTCACCATCATAAATGTTTGCCATAACAACAAATCCTGGAGCGCGAGTTTTATATGCAATCCACGCATAATATGGATAGAGCCAAACATATACAATTTCTTGAGGCCAATATTCCCAATTTGCAAGCTTATGCAAAGTGTATTTTATTTTATAAAAAACTCTTCTCGATAAATTCATTTGCAGTTACAAAATAAGTTTTGTTGTCTAAAATATCGTGATGTTTAATGGTATTTGTTTGTTCAGTCAATACAGTTTGCGTAACACTAAACGTCATTAGTTGATTACTTCTGTTTATGATAAAGCCATTTTCTAAATCTTGTTTTGAATGATGAAACTGTAAAATATCGTCTGCACTTAATTCATCTTTTGTTTGTAGTAATTGCTGAAATAAACCCCGTTTTTTATTTCTATATTCTTCATCATATAAAGTTACTGACGACCAGATATAGTTTTCTTCAACAGGTTTTTCCGAAATAAATTTTTCAATACCATTCCAAATACATTCGTGTAAATGATGATTGTAGAACATGACAATCGTAAAAGGTTCAATATTTGTAAGATCATAATCTTTATATTTTTGTAAGCAATTTTCTACATCAATAATATCTAACAACACCAAGCCTCTGCTTTTTTTATAAGGTCGATTTAACTGGTGTCTTTCAAAAGCACCATTCAATAAAACAATAGTAGTTCCATCATTTCGCAAAGCCATCCATGTTCCATTTGCTTGTGCATCTTTGCAATAAATTAATTGATACTTTTCAGTTTGGTAAACTTTTGGTGGCAATGCTTTTGCTCGGCTATGGTGTTCATCTCTATTTGATGTGATAATAGTTTGTGTTTTATTTTTATAAAAACTTACTGTGCACATGCTTGTTTTTTATAGCTAATAGTTGATGGCGCATAACCAAAGCTAGATGGAATTTTATAATCAGCATCAATAGAAAGTATTGCCATTTTTATGATTGCTGCGTGATGTATAATGTGTTCTGCCACGTTGTCTAATTCTCTGTAATAAGAAGATGTAAATACAGTGCTTTCATCTAACGAAACAATATGAAGCGTACGATTTTCTTTAGTAGATTGTTGTAGCAATGCTTGTAGTAAACTTATTGAAGATTCTTTATTTTGTTCAATAGTAATATCTCTTTTTCTATTCGAATAATTGATAAAGTCACTATTGTAATTTTCAATTAAAATTTGCCAGTGTTCTATAATATGTCGCACTTGCTGACCAATAGTTTGTTGTTCTAAAATAGGAATTGGTTGCGTAAAATATTTATCAGGAAGTTGATGCAACACTTCCAATAAATTTATTGAACTATCTTTAAGCGATTGCATATGTTACCTTTTAATAAAATTAAGTAAATAATTTCTTTGTTGTAGAATTATTATTCCACAACACAACAATGTTGCCAATGCCGATAAAAATAATGAACCTTTATCATTTATTAGAAGATGTTGATCGTTGTAATATTTCACGGAAATTCCTAAAATAAATAGATGCGAAAATATTGCGCCACTCATAGTGCCTGCACCAAAAATAGCACCAAATACAGATGTTTTTGGATATAAAAGTAGTAAACCTGCAAACAGCTCTATTATACCTGTTCCAATTCTTCCATACGCTTCATACTTGCCTAACAATGTAGTAAAAATATGAATAGGTTCTGGTGCTGCTGTAAATTTAAAGTATAATGTTTGTAACATTATAATAGCAGGAATAATTCGAATTGCCCAAAAGACAAGTTTGTTCATAGTTTTATTTTATAGTTTATTTTGAAAAAACAGTTTCCAGTTTTCATCTGCTTTGGTTTTTAGATTTGTTTCATCTTTATTCCAAGATGGTAAAGTATTGGTGAATGTTTTATTATAAAACAAATATAGTTTACCATCCTTTATCTTAAATGTTTCTGGATCAATTTCTACTCTTGTGTCTTTCGCACCCATTGCATATGCACACCAGCCACCATATTGAGGTTCATATTTTGCTGGTGTTTTCACTAATAATTCTTTATTTGTTTGCGATGAACAATGATAAATAACACCATTTATACTTACTGCAAAATTCTTTTTCCCTTTGATAGCTTTGTTTTGCGTAAAATAAGAAACAGGATCGTAACCTTTTATTGCAATATTATTTTCTGTATTAAAATGTTTTATTTTATTGTTTGATGTTTGCGCATTTATGGATGTTAACATCAAGACAAATAAAATCGAGAAAATTACTTTTTGCATAAGATTTATTTTTATTATTTATACGCATGATTCTATGTTTCCTTACAAATAATTTCTAAAAATTAAAATGATATTCTAGAGCAACAACAAATTTTCTAGTTAAGCCATCTGGTCGTACTTTCCTAACAATTAAAGGCATTCCAGCTGATAGTTCTAAGTTGTGGTGCTTGTTTATAATGTAGGTCATGTTAAAAACAGCATTTAATGTTAAACCTTCTGATCCATTTATTTTTTGTTTATTATTTAGCGCATCTACATACGTATCTTTTCCAAGATGTACAATAGTTAATATGTTTGGTTTAAATAACCATTTGTAATTTTTAGTATGTGCTAAATATCCAAATCGAAATAGAAAATCTGGTCTGCGTTTAAATGAATTAGTGTTGGCAAATTGCATACTATCTTTTCCAAAATAATAGGAATCACCAGTATTGAAGTAAGAATTTTTATTAAGTTGACCAACAGGAATTTGAAAGGCAGCATTGAATTCAAATCCAAAAACCATATAATTTACACCAGCAATTAAATCTATAGTTCCTAAACTTGGTTGGTATGCCAAAGGTAATGCTTGATTATTATTTTTAAAATTTGCTACAGAAAATGGAATTTTGATACCACCAATAATATTTAAACGTTGATTGAATTTTGGTTTTTTATCTTTTAATGTAATGGAAGTATTCGTTGCTAGATAAATATCAGATAAAAAATTTGCAGAACCACGATTGCCATTAATAAAAGCAGAAGTAAGTTTGGTTTGCAATTCCAAATGCTTCGTTAATTTTCTATTATAAATAAAATATGGATTGAAATTATTGTTCTTGTCTTCGCCTAAACCATAACTAAAACCAACACCAAAAGTGTTTTTTAATTCTTTTTCTGGTGTAGCAGATGAATCTTTTTTATCATAATCAAAATTTGATTTCAAACTACCTAACGTACAAAAACCAGCATCGCTGCAACCTTGTGCTTTAGCTAAATTAGTTGATAACACTACGATAGTAAATAAAATTAGTTTTTTCATAAGTTGTTTATTTTAATTCCGCGTAAGAAAATAAATGATCGTAAGCTTTGCAATGTACTAAAGCATATTTGTATTCCATAAAATCAGGCATATCAGCAATGTTATAAATTTGTCCGCCATTAGTAGATTTTAAAGCACCTAAATCAATAAAATTTATAGGTTGCACTTCTTTGCTTAAATATACATGCAATGCTGGTCCATTACTAATATTAAAAATACTGTCGAAAGCTAAAGTCAGTATACTATCTTTTAAGTAAATGTTGGCTTTGCCTCTTGAATTGCTACCGAAAGGCCCATTTTGAAAATTACCTGAAAACTTAAGCATTGCTGTAGAATCAGGTTTTTCCATTAAATCGGCAGTTGGTGTATTTTCTTTGGTGCAACTGCTTGCAAAAAACATCGCTATTAAACCAATTAGTAACGAAGCGTGTAAGTTGTTTTTTAGAGAAATCATACTATTAATTTCTACTATATACGAGCCTTAGAAATTTTCCTTACAAAACAGCTTTTTTTATGACTTGTCAAATAACTGAATTTATAGATTTCAAGAATTAATTATCTGACCTATTTGATTTTTCAATACAGGTAAAACATCTTGTCCAAACCATTCATTTTTCGCTTGCCAGATGTTATTTCTTGGTGAAGGGTGAGGCAAGGGAAAATATTTTGGCAAATAAGTTTTGTAATGATGAACAGTTTCTGATAGCGTATTTTTTGCCTTGTCACCCAAATAATAATTTTGTGCATATTGTCCAATTAACAGAATGAGTTTTACATTAGGCATTTGTTCCCATAATTTGTCGTGCCATAATGGAGCACATTCCGTTCGTGGCGGAAGGTCTCCGGTTTTTCCTGTCCCGGGATAACAAAATCCCATTGGCATTAAAGCAATAAGATCTGTATTGTAAAATGATGCCTTATCTATACTTAACCAATTTCGGAGGTTGTCCCCGCTTTTGTCATTCCATGGTATACCAGTGTTATGCACAATCCTTCCGGGTGCTTGGCCAATAATTACAATTGATGAATGTATACTTGCCTGTATTATTGGGTGGGGCTTATGAGACAAAAACTTTGTACAGACTTTGCAAGCTCTTATTTCTGTAAGTAGGTTTTTCATTTGTCGAAAAGTTACAAGCAAATGAAGATAGTTATTTCTTCATTTGCTTGTAATAGATTTAATAGTTGATTATTGTTCTTTACTAAGCTTTACCCAATTTCCATCAGCTTTTGAAACTAATTTTTCATGTGAACCTTCAAGCCATAGTTGTTGTGCATCTACTTCTATATCGTAAAGAAACAAATAGTATTTTCCATCTTTTACAACAAACTTATTGGGATCCACACGAAATTTAGCACCCACTGCAACTCCGAAAGCACAATACCCACCATACTGCGGCAAATATTTTTGTTCATTACCAACGAATTTACTTTTCTGCTCTTTGGTTGTAAAATAATAGTTTAATCCATCATAAGTTGCTTTATATTCTTTTATACCTTTTTGAGCAGTACCCACCTCAAGATAAGATACTGGACTATAACCTTGTAAAGCAATTTTACTGTCATCTGTATTGTGATTGGCTTTAAAGTTTTGTGCATAACCTGCAACTCCGATTATTGTAAATAATAATACGAATACTGTTTTCTTTATTGTGTTCATTTTTTTAATTTTAATTTGTTTATAAATTTTGTATTGAAATAACTGTTTTGTACACTTAAATTTTGAAATAAGATTCTTCAATAATTTTACCATCTTGCCAAATGCGACGCAAGACTTCGTGCCATAAAATTTTACTTCCGTCTTTCATGTCAAAGTCGAAAGTAAATTCAGAGAAACTTACATTGTCAGTACTTGCTTCGTGATGGAATGTGATGCCATTTACTTTTGCAATGCCACCCAGAAAACTTTCCATCTTTTTTAGATGGGCTGCTTTATCTTTAATAATAGTACCATCGTGGTCAAATGTAGTTGCATTGTCAGCAAAAAACTGACTTACTGCTGCAATCATGTCGCCTTTTGAAACAAGGGCATTTATGTTGGAATTTTGTGTTGAAATGTTCATTTTTTTGTATTTAATATTGGTTAAGAAAATTTAATTGTTTGCTGTTTCAAGTTTTGCTAGCAGTTCCACTTTAGGGAAATCTATTGCAGTTTTTGCGATATTATTAAAATAATTAGTTAGCATGTTTAATGCTACATGCCCAATAATTTCTGCAATTTCTTCATCTGAATAACCAGCAGATTTAACTTCAACTACTTCATGATCTGATACTGAACCTTTTTGTTTTATTATTGAACGTACAAAGTTTAAGGCACCATCAAATTTAGTTGAAGTTTTATCGCCGGTTCTTGCAGCTAAAATAATTGCAGGATTAATACCAGCCATTTTTTCTCCAAGCATCGTGTGAGCTGAGACACAATACTGGCAACCATTATGTTCTCCAACTGTTACAGCAATCAGCTCTCTAAGTTGTTTGTCTAAAACACCATTTGTAAGAGCATTGTTATAGCTTAGATAACCTTCTAGTAAAGCTGGTGAATGTCCCATAGTTTTCATAAGATTAGGAATCATACCCATCTTCATTTTAACTGTACCAAATAATTCTTTGGTTCTGCCTGTTGCTTGTTCAGGGCTTATTGCATTAATTCTTGTCATAATTTATTTTCGTTTTATTTATGACACAAAGATGTGGCTATAACTTTAGGAGCTTGCTACAGAAATAATAAGAAAGACTGGACTATTTATAAATCAGTTAAAAACTGAGTAGGTGTTTTACGGGTTAGGTTTTTAAAAAATGCTGAAAAATGGTTCGGCTCACTAAACCCGAGATTGAAAGCAATTTCATTTATTGGCAGGCGTTGCTTGAGTAATAGTTTAGACTCCTGCAATAACTTTTCAGAAATTAAATGAGTAAAATTGGTAGCTAATTTTTTAGAGATTCGGTTTGAAAGAGTTTTAATAGAAATGGATAATTTTTCTGCATAAAATGCTGCAAAATGTTCTTCTTTAAAATTAGAGTCTAATAGATGTAACAATTCATTTATAAATGAATCTCTTTCATCAAAGTCGTATTTTTTTCTGAACTCAAGTGGTGTAAAGCTAGTTTTCTTTTTAAAGAAACGGTTAAAATAATCCGGGTCTTTAAATCCAGCAGAATAAGCAATTTCTTTTGCAGTTAAATCAGTAAAAACAATCTTCTTTTTTGTTTCAAGTAATATCTTAGTGGCAGTTAAGTGGTGAAGTGTATCTTCTAGTTTTTCTTTTATAAGGGTATCTACATGATATGGTTTTGCATCTAATTGTTTTGATATTACTCCTAATGAAACGGGTTTCATGTAATGATCATCAATTATTTCTTTTAGATCGAAAAGCAGATTAATATCACGTTCGTTAGTATTGAATGGGTTTAATTGCAGCCAACCTTTAATAGCATGGCTTAAAAAAGTAGTATTCGTTTCACACACATCTATATTACGTAACTGACTTTTATATAATTCTTCGGTTTGCCTAGTATCAATATGACCAATGCTTACTAAATGCTTAAACAAAAATCTGGAGTTTTCAATAAGTCGAACATCTTTTTCTTCAAATTCGTATTGTAGCATTGTGTAGCTTCCTGAAAGCAATTGAAAATATTGGCCTGGAGAAAGAAATATTGATTGACCTGCAATGAATTCATAATTCTTAAAATCTACCTGAAAAATACCCTGACCAGATTGAATCATCAGCATGGTGTGTTTTTTAAAAACATACATTTTGATTAATATGGGAGAAAAGTTTTTTGGCATTTATAGCATAATTAATCTGATTTCTATTTAACGTTTTATATAATTCCATTCTTTAGTTTTGTGTAAAGATGAAACTAGGCTTTCTTAAAAATCAATGTCTTCGGTAAGCACTTAAAGTATGACAAAAAAATTATTTTTCTGATTCAGTATCTAATTGAAGTTGAAGTGCTGCTTTCTTTGTTTCATCTAACTGTAAGTAATGATGTTCGCAACTTTCACTATTTAATTTTATAAGATGTTGATGCAGAAAATTAGTCTGTTTGCTAAAAAATAAACAAACTTTACAAACCAATAAATGTAAGCTAAGTTGAATGTTTTCTACAAAAGAAATTTTTGTTTCTTGTTTTTTGGAAACAAGATAAGTAGCATCTTTGCAGTTCAGTAATATTTTATGTATAAGTGACATTATGCGTTAAACCAATTTTTTTCCAAACATTCGCGTAAATTCAATTTTGCACGATGTATCATTACCCAATAGTTAGACGAAGAAATACCTAAATCCTTACAAATAATATCAGTCTCTTCGTCATCTAAGTATTTTAAAGAAAAAATTGAAGCTAGCTTCTTAGGCATTTTATCTACACAATTCATCAAAATACTTGTAAACTCATTATTTTCTATTTGTATATCTGTGTTATTCCAATTGGTTGGTATTTTACTTTCAGCCCAAAAAAATGATTTTTTTTCATCAAAATAATCATCGTTTGTGTTATTGTCTATGGAATCGGTAAGTTTAGAATATTTGTTCAAACTACTTCTGTAATAATCAATAATCTTATTTTTTAGAATAGCTGTCAGCCATGTTTTTTCATTTGCTGTTCCGTTATAAGTATGCTGAGATTTAAGTGCAGAAATAAACGTATCCTGAATCAAATCTTCTGCCAATTCTCTATTTCTCACGCGGAAAAATGCAAAATTCAACAGGTAATCAGCATATAAATTTATCCAGTTTTTCGGATTTAGCATTTCGTTTATTTCTTATTTTAGTATAAATATACAATTATGGTGCTATTAATAACACATAACAGTTTTAATCTTTTTATGTTGAAAGAATATCTGTTAATAATTCAACATTTATAATTTATAATTCCTAATTTTGAAATACTCTAGGAGTGCCGTTTAATTGGCTGAGAAATATCCTTTGAACCTGATTTGGCTAATACCAACGTAGGAAACGAGTTTTGCCTTTCTGCATTTCCAAGAGTTTTATTGAAACAATCCTTAGCGCGCTTTGTGTAAATACTTTGTGTTCTAAATAAAATGATGAAATGCAAATAACAATCAACAATCAATCTTATACTTTTAATGAAAATACTTCATTGGAAAATGCTGTAGAATCTTTAGAGTTAAAAGAAACAAATGGAATTGCATTAGCGCTGAACGAAGAAATAATTCCAAAATCAAATTGGCAAAAAACAATATTGTATAACGAAGATAAAATTATTATTATTGGCGCTGTTGCTGGTGGATAATATATTTAATAATGAAATAATGCTATAAAAAACTAATCACTACATCTAATTACTATAAAAATGAAACAAGATAAAATACCAACGCAGCAAGTTATTTCAACTACACCTTTTCCAAACTCAAAAAAGATTTATGTAAAAGGAAAACTCAATAACATTGAAGTTGCTATGCGTGAAATCAGTTTATCTGATACTAAAATGAATGGTAAAACGTTACATAAAAATCCACCAGTTACTGTATATGATACAAGTGGTGTGTATACCGATGAAAATTATAAAGTAGATGTAAAAAAAGGCATTCCGCGTTTGCGTGAAAAATGGATTATGGAGCGTGGCGACATTGAACGCTTGTTTGAATTCTCTTCTGAATACGGAACAAAACGTATGGCTGATGAAAGCTTAGATACTTTGCGTTTCGAACATATAAAAATGCCGTTGCGCGCGAAAGAAGGCAGAAACGTTACGCAATTACATTATGCAAGAATGGGTATTGTAACACCAGAAATGGAATACATTGCTATTCGCGAAAACCAACGCAGAGAAGAATACGCAGCTTCGTTAAACGGACAAGCAGATACTTTGTGTCAGCAACACACTGGCGAAAATTTCGGTGCTGTTCCATTACATAATTTAAAAAGCATCACACCTGAATTTGTGCGTGAAGAAGTAGCGTTAGGTCGCGCCATTATACCAGCAAACATTAATCATCCGGAAAGTGAACCAATGATTATTGGCAGAAATTTTTTAGTCAAAATAAATGCGAATATTGGCAACAGCGCAGTCACTTCAAGCATCGAAGAAGAAGTAGAAAAAGCAGTTTGGTCTTGTCGTTGGGGCGCTGATACCATCATGGATTTATCAACAGGAAAAAATAT
>JANNVS010000082.1:0-9472 GCA_031414515.1 Sphingobacteriales bacterium
TTAAAAAATTTGGTGTAGATATTTTAACTGTTCATTTAGAAGCATCTACACACTTGCATCGTACTATTCAAAAAATTCACTCAGTTGATATGAAAGCTGGTGTTGCATTGAATCCACATACTTCTATTAGTTTACTGGAAGATACCATTGCTGACATTGACTTAGTATGTGTGATGAGCGTAAATCCAGGTTTTGGTGGACAGCAATTTATTGAAAATACGTATGATAAAATTTCAAGATTGAAAGAATTAATTTTGAAAAAAAATTCTACCGCACTTATTGAAATTGATGGTGGTGTTTCCTTGTTAAATGCTAAAAAATTATTAGATAATGGCGCTGATGTATTAGTAGCAGGAAATACAGTTTTTAATTCGTCAAATCCTATTGAAACTATTCAACAATTAAAAAATATTGTGTAGTTTTTTTCGTTTACACTATGATGCAAAGATTCTCCATAATTGCTATACTTCTTTTTTTAAGTTGTACGATAAATGCACAAATAGCTTTGGTCGTAAAAGGGAAACTAACAGATAGTAAAAGCAATCCTGTTTCAAATGCATCTATCATACAATTAGGTACTACTAATGCTACCACTTCAAACAACAAAGGATATTATGCAATTGAAGTAGATTATGAAGATTCATGTATAGTTGAATTCTCAAGTATAGAATTTGGGAAACGAACAGTGGTGATTTATGCATCAAACAAAGCAACTATTTACAAAGACATTCAATTTTCTACTAATGAGAATGTAATTGATACAGTAATAATTACTTCTACAAAAGGAAAAGTTGGCGAATCTGTTATAGATGCAAAAAGTGTAGAATATTTTCCAAATCCTACTGGTGATGTTGGAACAATAATCAAAACCATGGGTCAAGGTGTACAATCTAATAATGAATTATCTGGACAGTATAATGTACGTGGTGGAAATTATGACGAAAATCTAGTGTATGTAAATGATTTTGAAATCTATCGCCCATTTTTAGTTTCAGGTGGACAACAAGAAGGTTTAAGTTTTACCAATCTGGATTTAACAGATAAGCTTTCTTTTTCTGGTGGTGGATTTGAAGCGAAATATGGAGATAAAATGTCTTCTGTTTTAAATATAAAATACAAGACACCTACTAAGTTTCATGGTTCTATTATGGCAAGTATTTTAGGAGTGACTGGACATGTAGAAGGATCTACAAAAAATCAAAAATTCACTTACTTGGCTGGTGTTCGTTATAAATCTAACGGATATTTATTAGGAAGTCTTGATAGAAAAGGAGAATACAATCCAAACTTCTTTGATGCTCAAGCAGATTTTCATATTAAGCCGAGTATCAAACATGATATTGAAATTTTAGTGAATCACTCTTTTAATGATTATAAATTTGTACCTGTTACTGAAGAAACACGTGCAGGAACATTTGATAAACTTATACGTTTTTATGTCGATTTTGAAGGTAATGAAAAAGACAGGTTTGAAAATACAATGGTAGGTATATCCTATAAATTTATTCCGAATACCAAATTGAGTTTAAAGTTTTTATCAGCGTTTTGGAAAATGCGTGAATCAGAAACATTTAATATTACAGGATATTATTCATTAGATGAGATAGAGATTGATCCTGCGAACGATAATTTCGGAAATGTAAAAGAAAACTTAGGCATTGGAACTTTTCAGGATTGGGCACGTAATAAATTAGATGCCATCGTTTCTAATTTTTCTTTTACAGGTAAATATGTAATAAAAGATAAGAAAAATGAAAAAGAAAAGCATTTATTAGAATGGGGTTCAACTTTTCAATACGAAAAAATAAAGGATGAAATCAGTGAATGGCAACGTATAGATTCTTCAGGATACTCCATACCATATTCAGGTAATGATATTTCATTTCCGTATTATTTAAAATCTAAAAATGATTTAAATTCATTTCGTGTTCATGGTTATTTTCAGGATACCTGGAACATCATCAATACAGATTCAACGAAGCTTATTTTAATAGCTGGTATTCGATATAATTACTGGAATGTAAATAAAGAATTTTTAGCAAGCCCACGTATACAATTATTATATCATCCTAAATTAAAAAGTGATGTTACGTTTCGCTTAGCTGGTGGAATGTATGTACAACCTCCATTTTACAGAGAATTGCGAAGCTTTGATGGATCTATTAATAGAAATTTAAAAGCTCAGCAATCTTACCATGTGGTATTAGGTGCTGATTATAATTTTAAAATAAAAAAACGAAATTTTAAATTTACTGCAGAAGCCTACTATAAATATTTACGTAATATAAATCCTTATGAAATTCAAGATGTGCGAATTCGATATTTTGCATTAAACAATGCAAAAGGATATGCTACTGGTGTAGATGTAAGATTGTTTGGTGAAATGATAAAAGGTGCTGATTCCTGGATTACTTTATCGTATCTGAATACCAAAGAAGATATTGCTGACGATTTTTATGTTGCAGCTGACTCTTCCATTGTTCGTCCAGGTTTTATTAGACGACCTACAGATCAGGCTTTGTTTGTTAGTTTATTTTTTCAGGATTATATAGAAAAGTATAAACGCTTTAAAGTGCATTTGAATTTAGTTATTGGAACAGGTTTACCTTTTGGACCTCCAGATAGAAACCGATATAAAGATGTATTAAAAATTCCACCGTATAGAAGAGTTGATATTGGATTTTCAGCACTTTTATTAAGTGGTGAAAAGCGTTCTGTAAAAAAACCAACAAGTTTTGGAAGTAAGTTCGATAAAATTTGGGCTAGCTTTGAAGTGTTTAATATATTAGGTATTAGAAATACACTTTCATACAGATGGATAAAAGATACGGAAAACAACCAATGGGCAATTCCAAATTACCTTACATCGAGACGATTTAATTTAAAGTTGGATATCAGATGGTAGGTCATTCTCTGTCATTTCAACGATAGGAGAAATCTTGCTAAAGAAACCCTTGCTGTTGTTGGTTTGGCAGAAATCTGAGCTTCATTAAGCGAGATTTCTCGCTACGCTCGATATGACATGTAAATAAAAATAGTCGTGTTACTAAAAGCAACACGACTATTTTTATTCTGAAGTCTGATTGAGCTTGTCTAAATCTGTCTAACTACTCGCCTAATGCTTTAGCTTTTTCCAACATATTCATACTTGCATATACTTTCTTTAAGTTTGCTTTGTAGTCTATATTATCTGGATTAATGGAATATGCCTTTTCTAAATTAGGTAATGCCTTTAGGAATAATTCATCGCGTTGCTTTTTAAAGCCATCATAAATACTTCCGTCTCTATCTACATTATCATCAACAGCATTCATTTTCTTATTCATTGCAACGCCATCGTTGAAGTATAGAACACCTAAATTGAAATAGGCATCGCCATAATCTGATTTTAATGCGATGGCTCTCTGATAACATTCTTTCGTTTTTTCCTGATTTTGGATTTTGTCATATAGCACACCTAAATTAAAGAGAATAGAAGAATTAGTCGCATCATTAAGTAATGCTTTCTCAAATTTATCTATTGATTGTTGTACGTCAGTATTGTCTAACGTAGCATTCAATTCATATATCTGTAAATTTTTATTCTTTGGATATTTGATTAATCCTTTTGTAATTAATTTATCTAATGCATCTTTATTTTTTTGTCCTTCATATAATTGTGCCAGTGTTTCATAAATCACCGCATTGTTATAATCCATTTCAACTAATCTCTCTAATAAAGGTTGTACATCTGTATTTTTGCAATTAACACCAGACATTGCTGTCGCATAAATTGTATTAGTATCTATAGAAGGTATATATCCTTTTGCAAATAAAAATTCATTAATTCCTCTACTTGCATTAAAATGAACATAGGAATCTTCATAATTTTTTGCATTAAAACGATTTAATCCTTCATTAAATAAATAACCAGATAACATTGTTAATGGCTCTACTACGTCTTTTAATTTCTTAGGATTCGTTTCTAATTCGTATGCTTTCATGTAAGCATCTTTTGATTCAAATAAACAGTTTGGATTCTGAGCATAATATATTTTCGATTCGTAGATTTGTTTATAGACATTACCTTTTGTATTCCAGGCTTTCACCATCTTTTGTACATCTAGATCCATCAATGCTGCATCAATATCTTTTTTTGCTTCCATTACTTTTCCTTCTTCCAAGGATAATTGAGCAGTTGAAATTTTTCCTTTTTGTCCGTAGGAATTTTGAATCATGAACAATGCGCCAAGAATCAAAATCATTGATTTAAAGTTATTCATGTGAGTCCTCATTTTTTTGTTCTTCATTATTATTGTTATCCGTTTCTTCTGTATTTTCAATATCATTAATAGTGCTATCTGCATCTTCTGAAACAGCTATTTCTTCTTCCTCTTCTTCGTGTTCTATTTTAGATACAGCAGCAATGGCGTCATCACCTTTTAATTTTATCAAACTTACACCTTGTGTATTTCTACCCATGGTACGAAGTGTGTTTAATCCAATTCTAATAGTTAAACCAGATTTATTGATAATCATTAAATCGTTTTCATCCGTAACAGATTCAATGGCAATCATATTTCCTGTTTTCTCTGTAACATTTAATGAAATGACGCCTTTTCCACCGCGTGATGTAACACGATAGTCTTCTAATGCAGACCGTTTACCATACCCATTTTCAGAAACCACCATAATATCTTCTTTGATTTCAGCAGTTGTATCTGCACAAACCATGCCAATCAATTCATCATCAGTTGCGTTGATAGAAATACCACGAACACCAGAACCAGTTCTTCCAATTGCACGAACTCCTTTTTCGCTAAAGCGGACTGCTTTTCCTTTTTTAGAACCTAATATTATTTCGCATTGTCCATTTGTTAATGCTGCTGTTACGAGCTCATCTCCTTCTCGAACGGTAATGGCATTGACACCATTAGAACGAGGACGTGAGTATAAACGCATCGATGTTTTCTTCACTGTACCTTTTTTTGTAGCCATAATAATAAAATGAGAATCTAAAAATTCTTCATCTTTTAAATCTGCTACGTTTATGAAAGCTTTGATTTTATCATCTTGCGGAATATTGATTACGTTTTGAATAGGTCTGCCTTTTGATGTCTTGCTTCCTTCAGGAACTTCGTACACTTTTAACCAGTAACATTTTCCCAATTCAGTAAACAGTAATAAATAATTATGAGTAGAAGCTACGAATAAATGTTCGATGAAATCTATATCACGTGTTTTGCCACCTTGTGAACCTTTACCACCACGGTTTTGCTTTTTATATTCTTCTAATGAAGTACGTTTTACATATCCTAAGTGCGAAATGGTGACTACCATATCTTCTTCGGCAATCATATCTTCATAAGAAATATTATCACCATATAGTACTATTTCTGAACGGCGTTCATCACCATATTTCCTCTTTATTTCTAGTAATTCTTCTTTGATGATATCGAAACGAAGGTGCTCGTTCTCTAAGATATTTTTTAAATTCGCGATGATGTCTGACACTTCTTTATGCTCTGCACGAATCTTATCAATTTCTAGTCCTGTTAAACGCTGTAATGTTAATGCCAGCACTGCTTTTGACTGAATTTCAGACATTCCGAAATTGGTTATTAAACCTTCTTTCGCTGCTTCCGGATTTTTTGAGCTTCTAATTAATTTAATAACTTCATCTAATGCATCTAATGCTATTAAATAACCTTCTAATATATGTAAGCGTTCTTCTGCTTTTTTTAATTCAAATTGTGTTCTTCTGGTTACTACTTCATGTCTGAAATCTACGAAATGACGAATCATATCTTTCAGATTCAACATTTGAGGTCTACCATTCACCAATGCAATATTATTGACACCAAAGCTTGTTTGCAAAGGTGTGTGCTGATATAAATTATTCAATACTACATTTGGAATTGCATCTCTTTTTAAATCAAATACCACACGCAATCCATCTCTGTCCGATTCATCTCTGATTTCAGAAATACCTTCCAATTTTTTATCATTCACTAAATCTGCTGCGCGTGTAATAATCATTTTAGGTTCTACCTGATAGGGTATCTCTGAAATGATGATTTGCATTCTGCCTTCTTTATTTTCCTCAATTCTGGCTCTTCCACGTACTCTTATTTTTCCACGACCAGTTCTCAACGCATCTTTTACGCCTTCGTATCCATAAATGATTCCACCTGTTGGAAAATCCGGAGCTTTTACAAATTCCATTAATTCATCTACGGTAATCTCTTTATTGCCGATGTAGGCAATAATTCCATCAATGACTTCTGTTAAATTGTGTGGCAACATATTGGTAGCCATTCCTACTGCGATACCTGAAGCACCATTTACTAATAATTGAGGTATACGAGTAGGCATTACAGTTGGCTCTTCTAAAGAGTCATCGAAATTCAATTGAAAATCAACGGTTTCTTTGTGCAAGTCTTCCAGCATGTCTTCTGCAATCTTTTTCAATCTTGCTTCTGTATAACGCATAGCTGCTGGTGGATCGCCATCTATAGAGCCAAAGTTTCCCTGGCCATCTATAAGCGGATACCGCAAAGACCAATCCTGTGCCATACGCACCATCGTATCATATACTGATTTATCGCCGTGTGGATGGTATTTACCCAAAACTTCTCCGACGATACGTGCAGATTTTTTGTAGGGTTTGGTGGATGTCATACCTAATTCTGACATACCGAATAAAACACGTCTGTGAACAGGTTTTAAACCGTCTCGCACATCGGGCAATGCACGAGAAACAATAACCGACATTGAATAATCAATGTAGGCAGATTTCATCTCTTCTTCAATATTTACTGGCAGAATTCTGCCTCCTTTTACTTCATCTAATTCTTCTGACATTTACGTATTTTTTTTGCTCTGCGAAGATACCATTTTAACCTCGTTTTTTAAGTTAATGTAAGTTTAGATTATCCACATTTTGAAGATAAATGGAGTTATTTAAAACAATAGAAACATAACTAATAAATGCAGACATTATAGATGGTTTTCTATTGCTATTGCTTACACTTTTTAATGTTTAAATGCTTATGCAAGTAATAAGTTACGCTAAGGTAAACTTGTGGCTTAGAATATTGGCTTTGTAGTATATAATACAGGGAAAATGTGAAACTAGTGTTATTTTCCGTATTGTTTAAAAAGGTCATTGGACAAGTTTTTGAATACATAATCGTATTCTTGACGGATGCCCAATTTTTCTAATGGTTCCCAATATACGCGTGGTGTTAAAACAGAAGTATACGTTGTTATTCTTGTTAACTTGCAACTATGGTCGCCTACTTTGTCAAAATAATAAATTGCTTCTTTAAAACCGAGCCACTTACGTCCTATTAAGTTATAATCAATCACATCCATTTTTAAGACTTTGCCTCTTTCCAGTGCTGTAATTTTCTCTACAATTGTTCCACCACCAAAATCAGCATTGCTTAATTTTCCACCTTTAAAGTAGCAAGTCCTAAGTCCACCTACTTCTTCTTTTTCTAAAACACATTTTGTAGGTATTGGTAAATCAAAAGACATAAGGAATGGCTTGTCTGCATTTAATGTGTCTACAGATTTGATTGCGTCATAAACTTGTTCTGGACTGTAATTAAATACTTGTTCTGTTTTTACTTCTATTATTGCCTCTTTGTCTTTTTTAAGGAAATGCTCTGAGGGTGCTGCAATTAAAAATGGAATTAGTGGTAATAACAAAACAGATAACCTGTTAGTGTCTTTTATTTGTCTGTATCGTTTTATTAAATGTGATATTATATAACCCAAAAAAATTAACGGAATAATTATTGGCAACGTCATTACAATGCAAAGAACACCTGATAAACCTGGTATTACGAGTCCTATAAGTACTAATGCTGTGGTGATGAGAGCGCCCAATAGAATATATTTTTTGTTTGGCATAGCACCAATGGATATTCCTAAAACAATTGGAAGTAGAATAAAAAGCACCCAACTATAATCAACGAATCCAAGAAATAGAAAGGTGATTCCTGTACCTAAAAAAATAAGTGTCAGGATAATTGAAAGTTGAAAACTTCTGTCTTTTAGTATTTGTTTCATAGCTATTTGTTTAATACTTTAACTTGTTATGCGGTTTAATTTTATTTTGTTTTTTTGTATCATATTGATTACTAGTACTTGCTTTTGTCACTTTTTTTCTTAGTCAAAAAAAGTAACCAAAAAAGATAAGGCAAAAATATCGCTCCACGCTAGTAGCCAACGCTTAGCTGGCGATTTTTGCCGTGCCACGCTTCTTTACATACTGCAATGTTCTAATTTTAGTAATTCTTTTACATTATTTCTTCTTTTTAAACCGCACAACGGGTTACTTTAATATTGTAAGTAACACATTAGTATGTATTACTTCCTATGTCTAATTAAATTTAAAGTTATTACATTACAATGTAATAATAGATAAATAAATACGAGTCTTCTAAGGAAGACTCGTGTTAATTAGTATATGATATTTTTATTTTTTAGCAGCAGGAAAATGCTGGATATATTCATCAAAAACAACAATCTTTCCATTTTCAATTTTTGCATCGTTGATACAATTCATAGAATCTGCAACTCCTTTGGCATCCACCCAAGATTGTTTGTACCAAACTGTTACCCATTCATCATTTTTATCTTCGGAGATTACTGACTCCCAATCATTCATTGTTATTTTCAGATTAGTTGAATACATTTCATAAGAGCCTTGAAAAAATGTTTTGATGCTGTCTTTTGGCATTCTTTCATGAAACATATCTAAAGTAATATCTACCGTATCGGCAAAATATGAAACACTTTCTTCAATATTTTTATTTTCCCATGCTTTAAGCATTTTCAAAACCAAGATAGCATTTTTCTGGTCTCCAGTCTGCCAGTTTTGGTATGGCTTAGTTAGTGTGTACGGATTGTCTGAAGCCTCTGTTGTTACTGCATTGTCTTCTACTTTTTCTTTGTTGGTACAGGCAACGGCAAATAGCAATACGCCTGCAAAAAAAATCAATTTTTTCATTTGTTTTGGTTTAATGGTGATTAATAGAATAAGTAATTCATAAAGAATCAAAAATTACTAATTAAATATAGGTTTATTAATTATAAATCCAAGTATAGAAAGTAGATTTTGTGAGTGAATAGTATGATTTTGGGCTGTGAATACTCGGATATTTATGCTGATTCATTGCGTGTAAGTGATTATTCATTTAGTGACTGGGTTTATCTGCTAGTTTTAAGGGTTTATCTATTAATGATAATGCTTTAATAGTGGATTGTCACACTCTATCTAAAGGCTGTCACTATTCATCTAAAGGCTGTCATTTTCTATCTAAAGGCTGTCACTGTTCATCTAAGGGCTGTCACCTGTCATCTTTACAGTGTCACACTTCATCTAAAGGCTGTCACCTGTCATCTTTACAGTGTTACACTTCATCTAAAGACTGTCACTATTCATCTAACGACTGTCACACTCTATCTAAAGGCTGTCACT
>JANNVS010000083.1:0-6081 GCA_031414515.1 Sphingobacteriales bacterium
TGTTCCTAAAATGGTGGTGTTTATGAATAAAGTGGACTTGGTAGATGATCCAGAATTATTAGAATTAGTAGAAATGGACATCCGCGAAGAATTGACTAGACGTGGTTATGATGGTGATAATACTCCTATCATTCAAGGTTCTGCAATTAAAGCATTACAAGATGATGCAGAAGGCACAGCACAAATCGAAGCGTTAATGAAAGCTGTTGATGAGTGGATTCCAATTCCAGTTCGTCCAATAGACCAACCATTCTTAATGCCTGTAGAAGATGTATTCTCTATAACAGGACGTGGTACTGTTGCAACTGGAAAGATAGAAAGAGGTGTTGTAAAAACTGGTGAGCCTTTAGAAATAGTAGGATTACAAGAAAAATCTTTAACATCTACTTGTACAGGTGTAGAGATGTTTAGAAAAATATTAGATATAGGTGAAGCAGGTGAAAATGTAGGTATCTTATTGCGTGGTATAGAGAAAGCTGATATCAAACGTGGTATGGTTATCTGTAAACCAGGTTCTGTTACACCACATACTGAATTCAAATGCGAGGTTTATATCTTAAGCAAAGATGAAGGCGGTCGTCACACACCATTTTTCAATAAATATCGTCCTCAGTTCTATTTAAGAACAACAGACGTTACAGGAGAAATTGAATTACCAACTGGAGTAGAAATGGTAATGCCTGGTGATAATGTAACATTGACAGTTAAATTGATTTATCCTGTTGCATTAGAAAAAGGTTTGAAATTTGCAATTCGTGAAGGTGGAAGAACAGTTGGAGCTGGTCAAGTAACCGAAATATTAAAATAATAAATATATCCGTCATTAGTCATTAGTCATAGTATTAGTGACTAATGACTAAAAAACGGGTGTAGTTCAAGGGTAGAATGTCGGTCTCCAAAACCGCTGATGGGAGTTCGAATCTCTCCACCCGTGCTAAAGAAAGAAAAATGGATAATATTAAAACATATCTGCTAGCCTCTTACGAAGAGTTGACCACGAAAGTATCGTGGCCTACTTGGAAAGAATTACAGGCAAATGCACTTGTAGTAGCGATAGCTTCTATGATAATTGCATTAATCATTGGTTTAATGGATATGTTGTCAAATATTGTGTTTAGTGATATTATTTATAAAATAGCGGGTTAATTACCTTCTTCCAGTTAGAATGATACAGATGTCTGAAGAAAAAAAATGGTACGTGCTGAGAGTAATCAGCGGAAAAGAAAAAAAACTTCGCGATATAATCGAGAAGGAAATAAGGCTTTCCGGTTGGTCAGAGATTATTCCACAAATAATAGTGCCTACAGAAAAAGTATATAAATTAAAAGGTGGCAAAAAGGTTATTCATGAAAAAAATTTTTTTCCGGGGTATTTGATGATGGAAGCGGAGCCTAAAAAATTGAATGGCGAAATTGTTTCACATATTCAAAACATGACTAACGTAATCAGCTTTATTGAAAGAAACAAACCTATTCCATTAAAGAAAGCGGAAGTTAATAGAATACTAGGAAAAGTAGATGAACAAGAGGAAGTTGGTGGAGCAGTAAATGAACCATTCTTAGTTGGTGAAGATGTAAAAATCACAGACGGTCCATTCAACGATTTTACAGGTACTATCGAAGAAATAATGGAAGAAAAGAAGAAGCTAAGAGTAGTAGTAAAAATATTTGGAAGAAAAACTCCTGTGGAGTTAAATTTTATGCAAGTCGAAAAACAATAGAAAAATGGCAAAGGAAATTGAAACATTTATTAAGTTACAAGTAAAAGGCGGGCAAGCAAATCCAGCACCTCCAATCGGACCTGCATTAGGTTCAAAAGGAGTAAACATTATGGAATTTTGCAAGCAATTTAATGCTGCTACGCAAGATAAACAAGGAAAAATTTTACCGTGTGTAATTACGGTTTATAAAGATAAATCATTCACGTTCGTCATCAAGACACCGCCTGCTTCCGCTTTATTATTGGAATATTCAAAAGTCAAAGCTGGCTCTAAAATTCCTAATCGTAATAAAGTAGGGTCGGTATCATGGGATCAAGTGAAAGAAATTGCAGAAATTAAAATGCCAGATTTAAACTGTTTTACAGTATCATCAGCTATGAAAATGGTGGCAGGAACTGCAAGAAGTATGGGTATTACTGTTACGGGTGATGCACCATTCCAAGCTTAGAAAGTAAGCAGAGAGAGTTTCACTCAAATTGAAACGCCATTATCTCACTAAATTGAAAGTAAAATGAAAGTTGTAAAAAAAAGAAAAGCAGTAGACGGTAAAATTGAAAAAGGCAAATCATATTCATTAGAACAAGCCTCTGCTTTAGTAAAAGAAGTAAACACTACTAAATTTGACGCATCTGTAGATGTACACATTCGTTTAGGTGTTGATCCACGTAAACCAGACCAAGCATTAAGAGGAACAGTTAGCTTACCTCACGGTACAGGCAAAACTAAAACAGTGTTGGTACTTTGTCCGCCAGATAAAGAAGCAGCAGCTAAAGAAGCTGGTGCTGATTTTGTTGGTTTAGATGAATATTTGGAAAAAATAGGCGGTGGATGGACTAACGTCGATATCATCATCGCTACACCAAGTGTAATGCCTAAACTAGGTAGATTAGGAAAAATATTAGGACCTCGTAACTTAATGCCAAATCCTAAATCTGGTACAGTAACAGAAAATGTTGGTGACGCAGTTCGTGAAGTAAAAAAAGGTAAAATATCCTTTAAAATCGATAAGTTCGGCATCATTCACACTTCCGTTGGTCGTGTATCATTTAATCCAGAACAGTTGTATGACAATGCAAAAGAAATGATTACAACTTTGGCTAAAATGAAACCATCATCTGCAAAAGGAATTTATTTTAAAAGCATTTTTGTTGCAACTACAATGAGTCCTTCAATAGAAGTGGATGTAAAATCAATTCCAGGAATTTCATAATCAATTCGTAAAAGGAAAAAAATGACTAAGACTGAAAAACAAGCAACGATTGATAAATTGACGGAAAAATTTTCGAATTCTAATTTTTTCTATTTTACAGATACATCTGGATTAACCGTAGAAAAAATTAATAAACTAAGAAAAATTTGTTTCGAAAAAGGCATCAATTTACAAGTTGCAAAAAACACACTAATTAAAAAAGCATTAGTTGCCGGTGGTAAATTTTCTGATGAACTAGATCCAGTTTTAAATGGACCTACAGCTATCATGTTTACTGAAGTTGGCAATGTACCTGCTAAAGTAATTAAGCAATTCCGCTCAGACAGTAAAAAGCCAGCTCTAAAAGCTGCTTATATTGACTCTGCTATATATGTTGGAGAAAATCAATTGGAAGCATTAATCAACGTTAAATCTAAAGAAGAATTAATAGGTGATATTATTTCATTATTGCAATCTCCAGCTAAAAATGTAATTTCTGCACTTAAATCAAGTGGTGGTAAATTGGCTGGAATAGTTAAAACATTACAAGAAAGAGAAAATTAATATTTAATAACTTTAAAATTTTTAAACAATGGCTGATATTAAAGCATTCGCAGAGCAACTGGTTAACTTAACAGTAAAAGAAGTTAATGAACTAGCTGGCATTTTGAAATCTGAATACGGAATTGAACCGGCTGCTGCTGCAGTTGCGGTTTCTGCAGGTCCTGGCGCTGGCGCTGGTGCTGCAGTAGAAGAGAAAACATCATTTGATGTTATCTTAAAAGATGCAGGCGCACAAAAATTAGGCGTAGTTAAAGTAGTAAAAGAAATTACAGGTCTTGGCTTAAAAGAAGCTAAAGATTTAGTGGATGGTGCTCCTAAAGCTATAAAAGAAGGCGTAACTAAAGACGAAGCAGAAGCTATCAAAACTAAGTTAGAAGAAGCTGGCGCATCAATTGAATTGAAGTAATTCATTCATAATCAAATAATTAAAGTGTCCGGTAATTTTCTAAATTACCGAGACACTTTTTACTGTTTTTATAAATTTTAATAAGATTGCATGTCCAAAAAAGCAGATAAATTAACAGGTCTTACCGCTACAGGAAGAATTAACTTTAGTAAAATAAGCCACCCTTATGAATATCCAAATTTACTGGATATTCAAGTAAAATCCTTCCAGGAATTTTTACAGTTGGAAACAACACCGGACAAACGTTCTAAGGAAGGTTTATACAAAGTGTTTTCAGAAAATTTTCCAATTACTGATGCAAGAAATATTTTCTTGCTGGAATTCTTGGATTATTATGTTGATCCACCTCGTTACACCGTCGATGAGTGTATTGAAAGAGGGTTAACATACAGCGTTCCTTTAAAGGCAAAGTTGCGTTTATCTTGTAATGATGAAGAGCATATTGATTTTCAAACTATTGTTCAAGATGTATTTTTAGGTAACATTCCGTATATGACCGGAAAAGGAACCTTTATTATAAATGGTGCTGAACGTGTGGTAGTTTCACAATTACATCGTTCACCAGGTGTGTTTTTTGGCATGAGTTATCATCCAAATGGCACAAAAATTTTCTCTGCAAGAGTAATACCTTTTAAAGGTGCTTGGATGGAATTTGCTACTGACATTAATAATGTTATGTATGCTTATATCGACAGAAAAAAGAAATTTCCTGTTACAACTTTATTGCGTGCCATTGGGTTTGACTCAGATAAAGATATTCTGAAATTATTCGGATTATCGGACGAAATTGAAGTAAATAAAAAAGCATTAGAAAAACATATTGGTAGACGATTAGCCGCTAGAGTTCTAAAATCATGGATGGAAGATTTCGTAGATGAAGATACTGGTGAGGTAGTTTCTATTGAACGTAATGAAGTGATTTTAGAACGTGATACGTATTTAGATTCAGATAATATCCAATTGATTTTAGATACTGAAGTTAAAACGATTATTCTTCAAAAAGAAAATACTGACGAAGATTATTCAATCATATTTAATACATTACAAAAAGATACTTCTAATTCAGAAATAGAAGCTTTAAAACATATTTATCGTCAATTACGTGGTTCAGATCCACCAGATGATGATACTGCAAGAGGTATTATTGAAAAATTATTTTTCTCCGATAAACGTTATGACTTAGGATTTGTCGGTCGATATAAAATCAATAAAAAATTAGGTTTAGGTATTGATTCAAAAAATATTGTACTAACGAAAGAAGATATCGTTTCAATCGTTAAATACTTAATTAAATTAGTTAATCAAAAAGCCGAGATTGATGATATCGATCACTTGAGTAATAGAAGAGTTCGTACAGTAGGCGAACAATTATTTGCTCAATTTGGTGTTGGATTAGCACGTATGGCACGTACAATTCGTGAGCGTATGAATGTTCGTGATAATGAAGTATTTACTCCAATTGATTTAATAAATGCAAGAACATTATCGTCTGTTATTAATTCATTCTTTGGAACTTCACAATTATCACAATTCTTAGATCAAACAAATCCATTATCTGAGATTACGCACAAACGTCGTATCTCTGCACTTGGACCTGGTGGTCTATCTCGTGAAAGAGCAGGATTTGAGGTTCGTGACGTTCATTATTCTCACTACGGTCGTCTTTGTACTATTGAAACTCCAGAAGGACCAAATATTGGTTTGATTTCTACACTTTGCGTTCACGCAAAAGTGAATGAAATGGGCTTTATTGAAACTCCTTATAGAAAAGTTATTAAAAGTAAAGTAGAAGCAAGTAAAGTAGAATATTTAACTGCAGAAGAAGAAGATGAAAGAATCATTGCGCAATCAAATGCGTTATTGGATGATAAAGGTGCATTTATAGATAAAAAAGTAAAATGCAGATTCCAAGGTGATTTCCCAATTTTAGATACTGAAAGTGAAGGAATGGCAAACGTTCAGAATATGGACGTGGCACCAAATCAAATCGTTGGAGTTTCAGCATCGTTGATTCCATTCTTAGAAAATGATGATGCAAACCGTGCATTAATGGGTTCTAACATGCAACGTCAGGCAGTTCCGTTAATGAGATGTGAAGCACCAATCGTTGGTACTGGTATCGAAGCAAGAGTAGCTACAGATTCAAACGTATTGATAAATGCGGAACGTTCTGGTATGGTTGAATATGTTGACTCTACTGAA
>JANNVS010000084.1:0-1541 GCA_031414515.1 Sphingobacteriales bacterium
CTGGATTTGTAGAAAAAGCGGAAGATTGGTTGTATAGTAGTGCAAAGCAATATTATACAGGGCAAAAAGGAATGATAGATATTATACAAATAGAACCAATGTTAATTAGTGTTTAGGTTTATTCCGCACAAGTACGCAGCCGCACAAAAGCTGGGCGGCATACTTGCGCTAGTTGGGTCTAACATTGTATTCCTGTATTTTTGATATCTTTTCTTTTCCAAAGCATATTTATTCCTCGAAAATAAATCCTATTTTCGTTTAATCAACAATTCAAACATTCAAGCATTAAATAATGAAAGCAGAAATCAAAAAAATATACGACGCACACGTGGCATTTGAATTAGAGCAATTCGATAAAAAACATATCAAAGCAAATATTAAAGAAGAAATTTCTGCCACTTGGAAATGGTTAGATACCGTAAAATTAAACGAGGTTGCATCTGTAGAAAGCGTAATTGCTTTTGAAGAACGAAATATAAAAGACAGAAAACTCACCAAACATCAAAAAGAATACATCGTTGATTTGTCGGAATCTATTCACGATTTAGCATTAAAAAGCAAACACACGGTTGCTGATTTTCTAAACGAAGAATCCTTTAATGATATTGCTGATAAACTGATTTCACAAAAAGAAATTCGTGATAAATTAATTAAAGATATTGTGCACAATCCATTTTACGGTGAGATGATAGCGGATACATTATATGACGGAATCAAATCGTTTGCTGCACAAAGCGGTCCGAGTAATGAAACCGTTGGTGGTTCTTTATTTAATTTAGGTAAAGGATTGTTAGGCGCAGCATTATCTGGTGTTTCGGATACAATAGATAGAAATATTAAAAAATTTATTTCTGAAAATTTGCAAAAATCAATTGCAAAGAGTGAGCAAACACTGAAAGATAAGTTAAGCGATACGCAACTTAAAAAAATGGCAAAAACCATTTGGGAAAAGCTGGAAGAAACCAAAGTAAAAGAATTAGCAAAAGGTGTGAAGTTGACTGAAAAAGACAGAGTTGCCATTTTGCATTCAGTAGAAAAGGCAGTTCATGCAGCACTCCAAAGTGAACCTATTGCAGAATTGAACGAATATGTTTTGACTCATTTCTTTGAACATTCAGGCAAAAAATCAATAGCACAAATTTTAGAAGACAATGGTATTACAGAAAAAATAGTAATAAAAGAAACTGAAGAATTTCTGATTCCATATATTGAAAAAGCAAATAAAGATGGTTTCTTAAAAGAACGCATTGAAGCAAGATTGAGTAAGTTTTATAGTACTCTATAGTTTCTCTTAAACACGCCTTGTGGATAAAAAACAGAATTATTCTTTCTATTAGATTCTATTTTTATACAAATTAATCTATAATGCTAACTATTTTTCATGGAACTGCTCGTGCAGACAGTAATTCTCGTAAAATTGCTAATTTTTACGATGAATTATTAGGTAAAAAAAATATTCCACATCAATTCTTTACATTAGAAGGAGTAGATGAATCCATTTTTAATAAAACCTTTCACAATCCTAAACATCCACAGCTAGC
>JANNVS010000085.1:0-7172 GCA_031414515.1 Sphingobacteriales bacterium
CCCAACCACAAATTGCCAAAACAAAAATGACGTTAAAAATTACTTTACCACCGCTTGCTTTGTATGCACCTAAATAAAAAAATACATAATCTGTCAACCATGTTGAAAGCGAAATATGCCAGCGCGTCCAAAAATCTGCTAAATTTTTAGAGAAAAACGGGCGCTTGAAATTTTCCATCACATCAATACCGATTACTTTGGCTGCACCAAGCGCAATATCCGAATAACCAGAAAAATCGCAATAGACTTGTATGAAGAAAAACAAACCACCAACTAAAGTTGTCCAGCCAGATATTTCATTGTAATGCAAATACATATCATCTACATAAAAAGCCAACCGGTCTGCAATCACAGCTTTCTTGAAAAAACCCCAAGCCATACGAAATAAACCTTGTCGCATCCTATCGTAATCAAAACGATGTTCTTCTTTTATTTGTGGCAATAAATTTTTCGCGCGTTCAATCGGACCATTTACCATCACAGGCCAAAACGCAGTAAACGATGCGAAATATCCAAAATGATGTTCTGCTTTTGTAACACCTTTATATACATCTATGGTATAGCTTAAAGACTGAAACGTAAGAAACGAAACGCCAACTGGTACAAGCCAATTGTTGAATAAAGGTTCTGGAACAAACCACGGAATATTTAAAACGGCTAATAATTCTCTGATGTTATTATCGGCAAAATCTAAATATTTAAAGGTGAATAAAATGCCTAAATTTCCAGCCATACTCAAAAACAACCATTTCTTCTTTTGTTGTTGAGAAGATGCTTTGTCCATCATTTTTCCTGCTAAAAAATCGTTACAGGTAATTATGAATAAAATAATGGCAAAAAACGGACTGAAATTTCCATAGAAATAATAACCACCAGCCACTAAAACTTTCCATTGGTGTTTTTTAGGAACCGTTAAATAGAGATAACAGAAAATGGGAAAAAAAAGTAAGAAATGTAACGAATTGAATAGCATGTTCTGTTTTTAACACAATTTTCGCTGTGCCTTCAAAAATAATAAAAAATAACGTTGGAAAAGTTCTTTAACGTTAGAATATGAACTTTTTCAAAGTTAGTAGAAATATAGCTCAAATGTCTATTTTTGTGAAGTAAACACAGCCGTTGAATATTCAAGCCTATAAAGATAAATTACAACAAGCACTGCAAGATAAAAACTTTGGTTTTGTGCTGAAAGGAAGTTTATCTACAGCAATTACCTTGTTTTTTGTACAAGGCTTACGTTTCATTTCAGGTATTTTAATCGGAAGATATTATGGCGCAGAAGCATCAGGAAGACTAACACTGATTGTAACGGTAATGGGAATTTTTGCCATCTTCATCAATTTTGGTGTGAAAGAAGCCCTGCAAAAACTGATTCCTGAACTAAGAGAAAAATATAATTTTAAAACAGCGTATTCCATATTTCTGAAAGGAAATCAATTAATTATATTGTTTTCAATTATTGCAGCAGTCATTTTGTATACCATTTCACCTTGGTTAGCGGACTACTGGAACGAACCAGATATGTTGTGGCTGTTTAGAATTTCAGGATTATTTCTACCATTTTTTGTTTTAGGTGAATTAAATTACTTCAGTTTGCGCGCTGCTCTAAAAGTACATACTGCAAACATGTCATTGATTTTACCTACTATTATTCGATTAGTAGTGTTGTTTATAATTACGTTTTTCTTCTTTCATACGTATAATCCTATTTATTTACATTGGACTACTTTGTGCATATTGCCATGGTTGTTTTCTTTAATTCCGATTTATAAATATTTTCATAAACCTGCTTCAAATGAAGATAAATTATTAACGACTCAGCATAAAGAAATACTCACGATTGCCTTTCCTATGTTGATGACGTATCTGGCATTTGCGATAAATAATAGTGCAGATGTTTTTATTTTGAAATCGAATGGTGTAGGTACAGATTTAGTAGGTATCTATAAAACATGTACGAATATCTCTATGTTAGCGGCTACTTTATTAGTAGCATTGAATACAACAGTGCAACCAAAGATTACACAATTATATACGCAAAATAATTTAGCAGAGGTTCAACGCATTGCGGTTAAATCATCTAAATTAATTTTTTTATTGAGCTTGCCAGTTTTTGTTGTTTTAATTTTCTTTTCAAAACAGGTGATGTGGTTGTATGGTGTCGAATTTATGAAAGGTGCTTCTTGTTTAGCAATCCTTGCTGTTGGACAAGTAATAAATACTCTGTGCGGACCTGTGGCGCAATTATTAAATGCAACAGGCTATCATAAGCAATTCAGAAATATTTCATTTTTTGGTGTGGCTGTAAATATTATTGTTAATTTATTTTTGATACCAAGATATGGAATTGTAGGAGCAGCAATTGCAAATGCAGCAAGTATGATTTTGTGGAATATCATCGGCACGATTTATATCAAAAAAACATTTGGATTTTATATTTTGTATTTACCATTTATTAATTTGAATAAAAAATAAAAATTAACCACATAGTTCTGAAACTTCGGAACTATGTGGTTACGAAAAATATATAAAATGAAAGTTGCAGTTTATATACCGGATTTAACACCATACAGCATGAAACATTGCGCATGGAATATTATGGCAATATTGCAGGAAAAACAGCAGGTGGAATTTATTACATTCAAATCATTAAATGAATTACCAATTGCAGATGCTGATATTTATTGGGATCCGCGTTGTGGTGGTGGTATAGCACCTGCATTGGTATTTAAGAAGATAAAGAAACCATTAGTGTTGACTGTTCACGGAATGGCAATGTTTACACTGCCTTTAGATACTTTTTATTTTTCTTTCAGCGATAAAATAAGAGGTCAACTAAAAAAATGGAAAGAGCGAGTGAAATGGAAAATTATGCAATCAAATATTTCTCAGGTAATGACAGTTAGTAATTACACAAAAAGCGAATTAATAAAAACAGTCAATTTTCCTGCAAATAAAATAACAGCAGTTTGGAATGGAATCGACCACGGAAAATTTAAACCAGCTGCTGAGAAAAAAGAAAACAGACCTTATTTTTTCACAGTAATTTCTTATCAAAAGAAAAAGAATTTTGAAAAACTAATTGAAGCGTATAAACAATTAGATGAAACGACGCGACCGCGTTTAGTAGCTATTGTTAAACCATACGAGCAAACGGAATCCATCAAAGGGTTGGAAATAATAAATACCAGCATTTCAGAAGAAGAAATCATTAGTTATTATCAAAATGCGTTGGCGTTGGTGTTTGTTTCACTACACGAAGGTTTTGGTTTGCCTATTGCAGAAGCAATGGCTTGTGGTATTCCTGTAATCACATCCAATACTACATCATGCAAGGAAATTGCAGGTGATGCAGCATTATTAGCAAATCCAACATCAACAGAAGAAATAAAAAATGCAATGCAACAAATTGCAACCAATGTTGAATTACAAGAAACCTTATCAAAAAAAGGAATAGAAAGAGCCCAAGCATTTAATTGGGCAACAACTGCAGAACAATTTTATAAAATATTGCTAAATAATCTGCACTAAGTCAAATTCAGTTATTTAACATTTTCAATTCAACATTTAGTTAAAATTGTTTGTTATACAAATAAGAACGGTCAAAAAAGATTATATTTGCAGATACTAATTTTACACATGAAATTCTTTTATAATATTATTTGTTTTGTCATATTATCGTGGCTTTCGATTGGATATATAAAGGCCGACATTTATCCAAATGATCGTTCTATTTTGGATTCTACGATACAACCATTTTACCATGGCGTTGCTTCTGGTGATCCTCTCAATGATAGAATAATAATATGGACAAGGGTAACCACAGACTCCAATTCTGTATTGGTTAAATGGCGAATGGCAACAGATACTGGTATGCAAAATATTGTTGCAGAAGGCAGTTCAACAACAGACGCTTCTAAAGATTATACACTAAAAGTAGATGTTACAGGATTACAGTCAAATACATATTACTATTATGAGTTTGAATCATTAGGTAGATACTCACAAAGAGGCAGAACTAAAACAATGCCAACCGGAAATGTTGAAAGCTTGCGAATAGCTTTTATGAGTTGTTCTAATTATTCATTTGGATATTTTAATGCTTATGATGCTATTAGAAATAGAAATGATGTAGATTTATTAATTCACCTTGGTGACTACATTTATGAAGATGGCTTAAGAACTGGTCCAGCTACTGTTGATACAATTCGCAGAAGAACATTTCCAGAATACGATGCATTTGATTTAACAAGTTACCGTCAGAGATATTCTTGGTATCATTTAGATCCTTCTTTGCGTGATTTACACCAACAATTTCCTATGGTTGTAATTTGGGATGATCATGAATTCGCGAATGATGCATTTGCGGATACTTCGTCTTATCATAATCCTGTAACACAAGGCAGTTGGGCTGTAAGGAAAGCGAATGCAATTAAAGTATTTAAAGAGTGGATTCCTATGCGAGAAGATATTTCGAGAACAAATATTATAAACTTTACGCAAAAAATAGGAAGTTTAGCAGATATAATTTACACAGAAGATAGAATTCAAAAAATAGATGCAAATACACCACAACAAGCATTAGATTTAATAACGAATATAGATAACGTACAATATGATACGCCTGACAGAACTATGCATGGGTTTGCACAGATGGAATGGATGGCTCAACAATTAAAAAACTCAACAGCTACATGGAAAGTTTTAGCAAACCAAGTGGTCTTTTCTTCTTTTGTATATAAGCAGACAATACTTGGACTTTCATTTCCTTGGCACAGTGCTGCTGGTTGGGATATAAATCCATTAGACAGAAAGAAAATTTTAGATACTATAAATTTTTATAATATAAAAAACATGGTAGTGCTTAGTGGTGATATACATATTACCATGGCATTTGATATACCAAATGGCATTACTCCTTATAATCCAACTACCGGTACTGGTACAGCAGGCGTAGAATTCGTTTGTGATAATGTTGTAAAAGGAGGAATCTTTGGTGGGATGCAAAGTTATATGTATGCCAATAATCAACATCTAAAATATGTGAATCCACAATCACAAGGATATAGTGTGTTAGATTTAACACCAGGTTCTGCATGTTGCGATTTTTGGCAAACAGATTCAAGTGGCAAACTCAGCAACTCACTTAAGCTATTAGGTACTTGGTGTACTAAAGTAAATGAAGATCATTTAAAATTGTACTCTGGACCAACATATACATCGAGAATTTTTCCTGCATTGGTATCTTCTAATCCAAGAAACAATGGACTAGCCGTTGGTATAAAATACCAACAAAATCAAGTGGAGCTGATGAGCATCTATCCAAATCCTACACAGAATTATTTAAGAGTGCAGTATTTTATGAAATTATCGGAAGTAGTAACTGTATATGTATACGATATTTTAGGAAATGAAATTAAGTCATTTAATTATGGCTTACAAACATATGGGTTACATGAAAATTCAGTAGAAATATCTTCCTTGCCAGCAGCAGAATATATTGTTTCTTTTAAAACAAAATCCAGTATTGTTTCGAGAAAATTTATTAAATTTTAAACTGCATTCTAATTTGCTACAGTAAAATATTTTTTACTTTAAGATAGATTTCTTTTTTAAATGATAATGCATGCTTTTCAATTAGATGCCATGATAACCAGCCAAAAAACATGGATAATGGCAAAGAGATAAATAACAACTCCATAACATTTAGATTAAAATAATAGACCAACAATTGCTGGAGAAAGAAACTATAAATGTAAGTGCCATAGGAAACATCTCCAAATTTTTCACCAATAGACGAAATTCCCTTTACTGTCAAAACACCAGAAATGATTACTATAGGTGGAAATAATATATATTGATATAATTCAAAATATTCTAATCGCATAAAAGATAAAAACAAGCATGCTGAGATAAATAAAATGAAACCCTTAAATCTATATAATTCTATTCTTATCACAGATAAGAAAGCACCAGCCATAAATAATAGCGCAAAATGACACCACATTTCTAAAGAAATCAGACCGAAATGTAGATTATTGGTTTTATTTTCTATTCCAATTCGAGTAATGAATAATATGATTAGAATTATAGTGAGAACCAGAACGTGAATTTTTTGTGAATATTTTTTTAGAAAAATTAAAGGAATAATAAAAATATACATAGAGAATTCATATCCAATAGTCCATAGTGAACCATTTATAGCATTCTTTAATGGATTTAACTCAAACACACCATTAATAGTATGTTGTAATTTTATCAACGTGCAATTTATTGGCAAATATGTCCACACACTATTGTTTTTAATGTAATCTTTGAATGTACCATCGTATACAAAAGCACAAGCAATTATTGTAAATAGTAATACAACTATAAGTGCTGGATAAATTCTTAGTAGTCTTTTGATAAGATAATCTACAATGCCATCACTACGCATCAGGCTTTGAAAAATTAAGTATCCACTAATAATAAAAAACCCACGAACACCAATGTAAGAATAGGATAATGTACTGTTAGAGAAATAGAATAATGGATCTTGCTCAGAAATTCCAGAAATTGGATAGCAATGGTGAACCACGACTAAAGCAGCAAATAATAATCGCAAAAAATCAAAATTATTTTTATGCATTTTTATTTTCGATTAAAAAGTTGTTAAGTTATCTAAAATATAAGAACTATTACAAATTTATTTACCTTTTTAATACTTATTTTTGTATAAATTACACATCGTGTGGCAAAAAATCATTGGTGCTAAGGAAGCAAATTATTTAAAGTGGAACACCTTTACCTTTGTTGGTATTTTGCTAATTGCTATTTGCGGTATTAATGCAACAAAAGGATTGGAGCAATATATGGATGTATTGTTTTGGGATGAATCCTTGTATTTAACTAGAGGCTTGTCGATGTTTAACTTTATTCCTAGAGATTGGGGTCCATCTTATTCTTTGTGGTATAAATTTCTTTCTTTCTTTCTTTCTGATAGAATAGAATTGTATTATTTTAATTTTAAACTCACAACGATACTTATTTCTATTTCATTTTTTTTATTGTTAATGTCTTGTGGTGTTCAAAGAATTTTGGCATTTGTTTTTTCAATTTTCTTTCTATCAACGTTTATTAATTTGCCTTTATGGCCACGTGTTTCTCATTTTTGTGTGATAATAATAATAACT
>JANNVS010000086.1:0-4129 GCA_031414515.1 Sphingobacteriales bacterium
ACTTGTTATTATAATATCATCTTTACCATCAGCATCAAAATCATCCACTTTCACTAAACTGGCATGATAAATATTACTTCCTAAACAATTCTCATAAAGTATTGTTACAAAATTACTAATAAATTTGTTGTAGCTATTTAATGCCGGCAAATGTAAATTTACAACATTGTCATCACCGCTGGTGGTTATCCAGTCTGTTCTGCCATCGCCATCAAAATCACCTGTCAAAAAATAATTAGTTACATTAATATCACCTAAGTAGGTAGATGTTATACTAGGTGTATAATCCTGTAAAGTAAAAGTAGTAGCAGTAGTATTTCCATACAATACATAAGCCCCAAATAACCTACTGGACAACAAATTTGATTTTCCTCTTTTTACAATGGTTATATCTTCTTTTCCATTGCCATCCACATCTGTCACATGTAGTTCTATATACAAACTACAAGTTGTTCCACTTACGCCATTCCAAAAAGTAGTAGTAGGAAAATTGTCGCTGTAAGATGGTGTGGTTGACAATGCAGTACCAGCAGTATTTCTCAAATACACTTTATAATCGCTGTATTTTTTAGGATAGTTTCCTGTTATAGTATAATAAGCAATAAATAAATCATCTAAGCCATCACCATTAAAATCACCAGGAAATAAATCAGCTAATTTTCCGGCTTGTACTATATTGGTATAGTTTTCAGATGTGTTGGCATTTGGCGTAGTTCCATATTTAAAAATAGTAGAATTTACTTCTGCGGGTGTTCCTAAATAATCATAACCTGTTTCTTTCACCTCATTCAAATAAGTATATAAACCTTCAGTACCAAAATTAAAATCATATCTTCTTACTTGTAATCCTTCCGAAAATACATCAATACTTAGCAACTTATGTTTCTTTAACTGTTGTTCTACAGTAATATTAGTTGAATGCATGGCATAAAATACATTTTCATCCGTTCTTGTGGTATAGTTAAATTGTATGGTGTTAGGTAGGATATTACTAGACAAACTTGGATTTTTCGTGTACACTATTTTATCCAATACTTTTTCGCCATTAGTAGTAAGGTAAATATACTCTACATAATTTCCGTAATTATCAGATGTTTTACTCAAATACCATTTTACTGGCACACCTGTGGAAGTAGTTAGTTTTGAATCTGTAGTAATACCATATTCCATTTTCAAACCAGATTTAGTTAATACAGTAAAAGATGCTGGAGCACTTGCACTACTCGCTGTTATTTTATTAAAGGATTCCGATTCTGTTCTAAATTCTGTATTGCCTGTAACTGGAATAAGACGCATGCCATCAAATAAATATGGACTGCCTGCATCAATATAATCAGGTTCAGTAATATTATCATTGTAGATGTTTTTAGTATCGTATGTTATTACGGAGTAAGCACTCAAACCCCAGCCATAGCCTAATAAACCATTACCTGCACCAGAGCTATAATTAATACTAACACTTGGGCTCATGCCATTTATACCATCAGGTGTATATATAGGAATAGAATAATTTGCGGTTCCGCTAAGTGAAACACTTGCACTGCCAGCTACTATACCAACAGGCTTAGTATAATTAATAGATTTAATATTTATATCACTATCGGTTAGTAATGCTTGCCCCAAAATAGGTGAAGTAAATAGCAGTAAGATTATGAAATTATATAGCTTATTCATGTGAGATGGTTTATTGTTTTATAAATTTTTGTACAAATGGTTTTGCTGAATTGTAGTTTACAACTATAGTATAATTGCCTGCTGCAAAGTCGCAAGTTTTTATAATATTTTGTGAAGTTGTTATGTCAATGTCTTTAAATACCAAAACACCATTCATGTCATATATTTCCATAGTTGCTACTTTCTCCAAAACTGGCAACGATAATATAAAATATTCTCTTACAGGGTTTGGGTAAGCTTTTGGTTCAGCTACTTGTACTATTTCTGTAAGTGCTTTTTCTATAATCGTATCTTTTGTGCTGCCTGTTGTATCTCTTATACGTTCGCCACAAGTAGAAGTAAATGCTACAGTAATTCGGTTGCCTGTTGCATCGTATGTAAATGTGTAAGTCTTGTTTGCTTTTACACTAAGATGTAAAAGTGTGCAGGCAAGTAAAATTAAATAGGTGATTTTTTTCATTTAGATGTATTTAAATTAAGTGAATGAGCAATAGCTGCATTAGTTAGTTTTAATATTGTTGTAGTAAATAAAAATGGAGTTACTTAAAAAGAGGAGAGCTGAACTAAACTGCATAATTATAATTTTAAGGTTAGTAATTAGTTTACTAATAAATTTTAATCAGAACACTCAATAAGCATTCAAGATTACTCTATAAATACTTTTTAAAACTTAGTTCGTTTCAAATATGCAACTTGTTCTTTGAAAGCACAAGAATTCCATCATGGAAATATTACAAAAGTTATTAACAGTATTTATTGTATGCCTGAAAATAATGATTGTATTAAAAAAAATATCGCCAAAATCATTGTTCATATAACTTAAATAAATAGCAGCACAAACCAAACCAACAAATACCCTACTCGAGTTAGGCGTTTATACAGCTACAAGCAAATCACTACTTCGTGTTTTCACTATTTATCTTTACAAAATCAACATTACAACTCTTTAATCTATCACTAACTTTTCTTAAATCAATATCTACCTTCTTTAAATCACCATTCACATAAATTTAATTAGCATCTATGTTCCTTTAATCAGCATCGTTTTATTTTTTATCAACTGCAACTTACTTTTTATATAAAACCATCCTATCGTAAATCGTCATCAACTTATATTTTATCATCGCCAACCATCTTCAAATCATCACTGGCTAACTGTTGGTGAATGACAACTATTTTTAAATCGTCATCAACTATATTTTTATTTATACTGTACGTGTTTTAATAAACATCAATCTATCTTAATAACATGTCACGCTACTTGTAAATGTTAACAGACCCACATTTAGTAAACACTCACCTACTGTAAATCATGCACATTTTTCTAAGCATATTTTGTAATTGTATTTTCTTAACACCTGTCATAAAATAAGTTAATTATTTTATTAAGCATAATATTCTACTACTTACTATCGTTATTCTTTAAACAAAATTTAATAACTAAATAAAAAAAAATATTATGGAAAAAAAAACAGAAAACAGCGTTTCCATGTTCAAAACGGTAAAAGCTGTCTGCGATGTAAACATTGCAGTTATCAATGCCAATGTAGGTTTAAACAATACCTACAATCAATTTCTTACACGCATCAATGAAATTGAAGCCTTAGCACGCAATCAAACATTGATTCGTTCGGGTATCACTGTCGACAAAAAATATGCACGCGAGCAACTGGCACTTTTAGTAGAAGCTGCTGCAGGTATCATCAAAGCGCACTTTGATAGTGTAAATAATTTTGATGTATTTAATGCCGTAAATGTTAGTGCCTCTAAGCTGCGTACTATGCGCGACCAACTTTTTATTATTCATACTCAAAACGTGGTAGGTATACTTTCAAACTATCAGGCAGACCTTGCACCTTTCGGTGTAGATGCTGCCTATATAACTAATATATCAACTGTTTTTGCTGCTTATGAAAATATCGCTCCGCAACCAACAGTTGCACGCAACAATAAATCTACCGCTACAAAACTCTTAAAAGAAAAAGTGAGCAAAATGCTTATTTTCTTAAAAAATGAACTTAATAATGCCATGTTAATTATCAAAGTTTCGCATCCTGAAATTTACAACACCTATCTCAACGCTCGAAAAACGGTAGACAATGGTATTCGCCATCAGGATATTCTTTTAGGTGCTATAAAAGGTGTAGTAAAAGATGAAACATCAAATCAAGTTTTACCAAGCGTACTGATAGAAATAGTAGGTACTGAAACCATCGTAATTACTAATAATCTCGGTGAATTTACCATTATCGATATTCCGCCTGCAACCTATATACTTAAAGCAAGTATTGGCAACTACGATGTTAAATTAGTAGATAACATTACTGTCACCGCAAACGGAAACACCGAAGTAGAAATCAAACTCACTCCATCAGCGTAAATGGAAGTAGCATTTTATTTTTTAAACAACAGCCGTCCTTTGGACGGCTGTTGTTTTTTATGCTAAATTATGAAA
>JANNVS010000087.1:0-3811 GCA_031414515.1 Sphingobacteriales bacterium
CAGGCAATATGAATTTTGTAATCTCATTGAGTTGTATTCAATTAAAAATGCTACCAGAAGAAGCAATTAATGCTGCTACTATTAATGGTGCATTTGCTATGGAATTGCAAAATAAAGTAGGTAGCATCACTAAAGGAAAACTTGCAAATCTCATTTTTACAAAACCAATTTCGTCAATTGCATTTATACCATACTCTTTCGGGTCTAATTTGATTGACAAAATTATGATAAACGGTAGCTTTATTTAAGTAGTCATAAATTGGTATTTTAATATTTTATGTATATAACACAAAAAAGTGTGAATTATATTTATCCTCTTTTTAATATACATGTAACATTAAGACACTAATTTTGTGGATTATGAGTATTTTAGGTGAAGACAAGAACCAAAAAGGTTCAATCGATAGAAGTAGAACAAATTTACTTCGTGGTTTAGAACAGCCAACACTTTTATTCCTTTGTAAAATAACGCCTAAATTTTTAACTCCAGATATTCTAACAGCAATTGGTATGTTAGGAACGTTAATAATTTTTTCATCATTTTATTTCGCATCTATTACTCACGATAAAATATATTTATTATGGGCAGTTTTAGGCTTTGCTATTAATTGGTTTGGAGATTCTTTAGATGGAAGGATTGCTTATTATAGAAATACACCAAGAAAATGGTACGGGTTCGCATTAGATTGTATAATGGATTGGATTTCATTAATATTTATGAGTTTAGGCTTCTATTTATATATAGATGATGCCTATAAGATTTTCGTTTTCCTTTTTGCATGTAATTATGCTTGGGTTGTTTTAGTAGCACAATTACGTTATAAAATTACAGACAAGTATTCAATCGATCCAGGTCCAATTGGGCCAACAGAAGTTAGAATACTGCTTTGCATAATTGTAATAACAGAATGGTATTTTGGTGGTGTTCTAGTTGTATTTTCTGTTGTTTCACTCTTTTTATTTTTAATTATCAATGTTGTGGATTCCATTAAATTATTGAAATTGGGTAATGAACGAGATATAGAAGAAAGACGCATAAAAGCTGATATTGTAGAACAAAATGGTTAAGAAAAAGCACATATTTACATTTGGCAAGGCACAGGTTTCCGCATTTATTGGAGGAATGTTTGACTTTTGTGTAATGGTTTTTTGTACTGAATTTTATAAAATTCATTATTCAGAGTCTATAATTATAAGCGGTTTATTGGGCGCTATGGTTAATTTCTCGATTAATAGATATTGGACATTCCAAAATTCAGAAACTGCATTTACAAATCAGCTTTTTAAATTCTATTTGGTTGTCTTGGTCAGTATAACTCTAAAATCTTCAGGCACCTATTTTCTTACGGAAAATTATTTAATAGATTATAAAATCAGTCGCCTGATAATTGACTTATTTGTTTCGCTTGGAGTAAATTTCACACTTCAAAAATATTGGGTCTTCAAGAAAGAAACTTCCTATGAGTTGGAGTCCAATGAATATCAGGAAGCCTAATTTAATTGGTTTTAATTATAGTTTAAACCTACCTATTTCATATCTTTATTTCATGCAACACTTCATCTTCTATAAAAAAGAAAATTATTTAGCGTTTACCAAAACACGTAATGGTGAAATAAAATTAGGTGAAAAGATTCAATCAATTTCAAATGAAAAAAAATGGCAAAATGAGTTGAAGAAATCATCGGCAAGGTTTGTATTGATTGGAATTCCTGAAGACATCGGAGTAAAAGCAAATTTCGGTGTTGGTGGCTCGCACACAGCATGGAAATCTTTTTTAATATCCTTTTTTAATATCCAACACAATCAATTTTTAAAAGGCGAAAATATTCTATTATTAGGTGAATTTGATTTTTCTGAACTACAAAAAAAATCAAAAAACAAACCAGTTGAATACTTACGCGATGTAGTCAATGAAATAGATAAGCACGTTTCAGATTTAATTCAGAAAGTAACAGCTTGTGGCAAAATTCCAATTATCATTGGTGGTGGACACAACAATGCCTATGGAAATATTAAAGGCGCAGCACTTGGTTTGCATCAACTCAATAAAATAAAAACTTCGCAACTAAATGTCATTAATTTAGATGCGCATGTAGATTTTCGTGCATTAGAAGGCAGACATTCAGGCAATGGATTTTCGTATGCAATGCACGATGGTTATTTAGTAAAATATGGCATTCTTGGCTTGCATCAAAATTATATGTCACAATCGATGTTAGATATTATCAAAAAAAATAAAAATATACAAACACATTTTTTTGAAGATATCGTTGTAACGAATAAAATCACTTTTGCAAAAGCAACAGAAAATATAATATCGTTTACAAAAAATACATACACAGGAATTGAAATCGACTTAGACGCAATCGAAAATGTATTATCTAGTGCAACTTCGCCAAGTGGTTTTTCTTCAACACAAGCACGACAATTCATTCATCAAACTGCATCTAAAAGTAAAGTTGCCTACTTGCATATCTGCGAAGGTGCAACTGAATTAGATAACGGCTTGAAATCTTCTGCCACAGGAAAATTAATTGCTTATATAGTAAGTGATTTTGTGAAAGCTGTGAAATAAAAAAAATATAAACAGAAGTCCAAAATATCAGCAATTCAGACAAAAAACCATCTTTATCTATTCAATCAGTTTAATCAGCGATTATTTTTATTATTTTTGCAATCTATGAAGATTTCTCTAAACTGGCTCAAATCATATATCAACTTCGACCTTACAAACGAAGAATTACATAATTTATTAACTGATATTGGCTTAGAAGTAGAAAACATCGAACCATATGAATCTGTAAAAGGTGGTTTGAAAGGTTTGGTTGTGGGTCATGTGTTGGAAAAAGAAAAACATGCAGATGCAGATAAATTGTCTGTTTGTAAAGTAGATGTTGGACATGAAACCTTACAAATAGTTTGCGGTGCGCCAAACGTGGCTGCTGGACAAAAAGTAATCGTTGCACCAGTTGGTACAAAAGTATTTCCGATAGAAGGAGAACCATTCGATATTAAAAAAGCAAAAATTCGCGGTGTAGAATCTTCAGGAATGATTTGCGCAGAAGACGAAATTGGGTTAGGTACTTCGCACGATGGAATAATAATTTTAGACGAAAACACAGAAGTTGGAATGCTAGCTTCCTTTTTATTTGGAATGGAAGATGACTATGTAATTGAAATCGGTTTAACACCAAATCGTACCGATGCCTTTTCACACATAGGCGTCGCGCGCGATTTAGCAGCAGCTTTGTCTTTCAGAAATAAAACAAATGTCGAGTTAAAACTACCAAAACTCATAACTCATAATTCTAAACTCATAACTGATTTTCAAGTTTTACTTGAAAATCCAACAGCTTGTCCAAAATACCTTGGCGTCATCATTCAAAACATAAAAGTTGAAGAATCACCAACATGGTTAAAAAATCGCTTGAAAGCAATTGGTCAAAAAACAATTAATAATGTTGTAGATATTACAAATTTCGTATTACACGAATTCGGTCAGCCTTTACACGCATTTGATTTAAAAGAAATAAAAGGAAACAAAATCATTGTAAAAAATCTTCCAGCAAAAACAAAATTTACTGCATTAGATAATACAATAATTGAAGTACACGAAGAAGATTTAATGATTTGTGATGGTGAAAGCAATGGCATGTGTATCGCTGGTGTGTATGGCGGCGCACAATCAGGCGTTAAAGATTCAACGACTGCAATCTTTTTAGAAAGCGCTTATTTCAATCCGAAAACAATTCGTCGAACATCTACGCGACATGGCTTACGCACTGAAGCAGCAGCACATTTCGAAAAAGG
>JANNVS010000088.1:0-4945 GCA_031414515.1 Sphingobacteriales bacterium
CAACTACTGGAGTTGAAGTAATTGGTGTTGGTATAATAGAAGTTGGATTTGTTGCATCAGTTGCAACAGTTGGAGCTTCTACAGTTCCGCTTATTTTTATTACTACAGGAGAGTTTTTTGCATTTGAGTTTATAGTTACACTTTTAGAGAAAGGACCTACTCTGTGAGTATCATAGTGTACAGAGATTTCTGCTGTTTTGCCTGGCATTATTGGCTCCTTGGGATATGTTGGAACCGTACAGCCACATGATCCATGTGCTTCACTGATAACGATTGGTGTAGAACCTTCGTTTTTAAAAGTAAAAAGCCTTGTGCCATCAGCATCTTGTTTGATAGTACCGTAATCGATAGCATCTTTAATAAATGTCATAGTCGGTGCGTTTGGATCAGGAGCAACAGCTGCTGGTACTTGATCGCCTTGTGCAAATACTCCTAAGGTAGTTGCTGTAATTGTTAGTGCTAAGAATAATTTTTTCATATTGTATTTTTAAGTTAGTAATAGCAAATGTAATGCCTTTTATTATTCATCGCTTTATTTCATAAAAATTTTAAGTATAGTTTAACAAATTTGAGCAAATCATAAAAAAACTAAGGTATATTTGTATTAAATCTTACTATGTATCGTTTTCTGGTATGCTTTTTATTATGTTTTATGTTTTTTTCGCCTGCAAATGGAGAAGTAGGTGTTTCTGTTGGAGCAAGAGCTGGATTTAATATCGCACATCTCCGAAAATTTACAGCACTCGACTTATATAACAAAAGGATTACATTAGGTTCAGATTTAGCCGCTGTTCTGCGAATAGATTTTAATAAATATATTGGTTTTCAAACGGAACTAGAGTTTACCCAAAAAGGACAAGGCTCGAAACGTGTACAAGATTCAGCCAAATATGTATCAAAACTTGTTGCTAGCTATATTCAATTTCCCTTTTTAGCAGTTGCCAGAATTGGAAACGAGAAAGTTAAAGGTGTTTTATATCTTGGACCTTATTTTGCATATTGGACCGGTGGATATGAACAAAACTCAGTTTCTATAGACAAACAATCTAAAAATGCTACGACAGAAAAATATGTTTTCACAAAAAATGACATGCGTTTTGATGTCGGTCTCACTACTGGTGTAGGTGCAGATATTAAAGTTGGAAAAGGTTGGATACAAGTTATGGCTCGACATAATTTAGGCCTGTTAAGTACGACCAAAAAAGATTCGGGATTGCCTAAATTGTATAATTGCAATTTTAACTTTTCTATCGGTTATCTATATACAATCAAATAGCAATCAATTTCTTGTTTTTTATTCAACCATGTGGAAAAATTTTACTTCTTTTCCATATCTATAATAATACATTTGTTTGTGGTTGAACTTGATTATAAAACTCACCCCTTTTTACTTATCGCTTATAACTAAATCATGGCTGAAGTACAATATACAGAAGAAAATATTCGCTCACTCGACTGGAAAGAACATATCAGACTGCGTCCTGGAATGTATATTGGAAAATTAGGCGATGGCTCGGCTCCTGATGATGGAGTTTATGTACTTCTTAAAGAAATAGTTGATAACTCGATTGATGAATTTGTAATGGGTCATGGTAAACAAATTGATATTTCAATAAAAGATAAAATAGTTACTGTTCGTGATTATGGTCGTGGTATTCCTTTAGGCTCAGTAATTGATTGTGTTTCAAAAATTAATACTGGTGGAAAATACGATTCGCGTGCTTTTCAAAAATCTGTAGGATTAAATGGCGTTGGTACAAAAGCAGTAAATGCACTTTCTTCTTATTTTAAGGTTGAATCCATTCGTGATGGAGAAACAAAGGTAGCAGAGTTTGATAAAGGAGAATTAATTAAAGACCATAAAATAGTAAAAACTACGGATAGAAATGGAACTAAATTTCAGTTCTATGCGGATAATGCTATTTTTAAAAATTTTCATTTTGTTTCAGAATTTATTTCCGAACAATTATGGAATTATGCCTACTTAAATGCTGGGTTAACCTTAAATTTTAACGGAGAAAAATATGTTTCAAAAGATGGATTAAAAGATTTGCTAACCAAGAAAACGAATGAAGCAGAATTACGATATCCGATTATTCATTTAAAAGATACAGATATTGAAATTGCATTGACACATAACAGTCAATATGGAGAAGAATATTATTCATTTGTAAACGGACAATATACAACACAAGGCGGTACACACTTAGCAGCATTTAAAGAAGCTATTGTTAAAACTGTTCGTGAGTTTTATAAAAAACAATTTGAACCATCAGATATTCGTCAGGCTATCGTTGCTGCAATATCTGTTCGTGTACAGGAACCGGTTTTTGAATCTCAAACCAAAACAAAATTAGGTTCACAAAATATGTGGGAAAACGGACCAAGTTTAAAATCTTTCATTAACGATTTTGTGAAAGATAAACTCGATTCTTTCCTGCATAAAAATCAAACGGTTGCAGATGCATTGTTAAAACGAATTCAACAATCTGAGCGTGAACGAAAAGACTTGTCAGGTATTCGTAAGCTAGCAAATGAGCGTGCAAAATCTGCTAACTTACATAATAAAAAACTTCGCGATTGTAGAGTACATTATTCCGATGAGAAAAATGAATTGCATAAAGAAACTACTTTATTTATTACAGAAGGCGATTCAGCATCTGGGTCAATTACTAAAGCACGAAATCCTCAAACGCAAGCTGTGTTTAGTTTACGTGGAAAGCCTTTGAATTGTTACGGCTTGACGAAAAAAATTGTTTATCAAAACGAAGAATTCAATCTATTACAACATGCTTTAGATATTGAAGAAGATGTAGAAAACCTACGTTATAATAATGTGGTGATTGCAACAGATGCTGATGTGGATGGCATGCACATTCGATTATTATTGATGACATTCTTTCTGCAATATTTTCCTGAATTGGTAAAAAAAGGACATTTGTATGTGCTTAATACTCCATTATTCAGAGTGCGTGATAAAAAAGAAACCATCTATTGTTATTCTGAACAGGAAAAAATAAAAGCCATTCCAAAACTAAAAGGTAGACCAGAAATTACACGGTTCAAAGGCCTAGGAGAAATTTCGCCAAACGAATTTGAACAGTTTATTGGAAACAATATTCGATTAGAACCCATTGTGTTGAAGAGCAATCAAAGTATTGAACAATTATTAGAATACTATATGGGCAAAAACACACCAGAACGACAGGTCTTCATTATCAATAACCTAAAAGTTAGCAAAGATGAAGTGATAGAAGAATTGATACAGCAAACGGAAGTTTAAATAAATTATAGCAGAAGATTTTATGTCTACAGAAGAATATAATGAACAAGAAAGCCATATTACTACAATAGATGGTTTATACGAAAACTGGTTTTTAGATTACGCATCTTATGTAATTTTAGAACGTGCGGTGCCAGCATTGTATGATGGTTTCAAGCCTGTACAGCGACGTATTTTGCATGCCATGAAAGAAATGGATGATGGTCGTTATAATAAAGTTGCCAATATCGTTGGTAGCACTATGCAATATCATCCACACGGCGATGCAAGTATCAATGATGCAATCGTCAATATTGGACAAAAAGATTTATTGATTGATTGCCAAGGAAACTGGGGCGACATTAGAACAGGTGATAATGCTGCTGCACCACGTTATATAGAAGCACGCTTATCAAAATTTGCTTTAGAAGTAGTTTTTAATGAAGACATCACAGATTGGCAACTTTCGTATGACGGAAGAAAACGTGAACCAGCTGAATTGCCAGTGAAATTCCCACTATTATTAGCACAAGGTGCTGAGGGCATTGCCGTAGGTTTATCTACAAAGGTAATGTCACATAATTTTTTTGAATTGATTGATGCTTCTATAAAATATTTACGTAAAGAACCATTTGAATTGTATCCTGATTTTTTAACAGGTGGCTTTGTAGATGTGCGCGAATACAATGATGGTAAACGTGGTGGCAAAATTCGTGTACGTGCAAAAATGGAAATCGTCGATAAAAAAACATTGAAGATTACAGAAATTCCTTTTGGAACCACAACTTCAGATTTAATTGATTCTGTGTTGAAAGCAAATGATAAAGGCAAAATAAAAATTAAAAAGGTATTAGATAATACAGCAAAAGATGTTGAAATTATTATAGAATTACAACCACAAGTTTCACCAAGTGTTACCGTTGATGCTTTATATGCTTTTTCTGATTGTGAATTATCTATTTCGCCGAATACTTGTGTTATTATTGGCGACAAACCACATTTTATTGGCGCTTCAGATGCATTGCGTATGTCGACTGATACAACGGTGATGCTATTAAGACGCGAGTTAGAAATTCAATTAAAAGAGTTGGAAGATAAATGGCATTTTTCATCTTTGGAAAAAATATTTATCGAAAATAAAATCTATCGTGATATTGAAGAAGAAGAAACTTGGGAAGGCGTTATCAAAGCAATCGATAAAGGTTTGACACCATTCAAAAAAATATTGATGCGTGAAGTAACGGAAGAAGATATTGTACGATTGACAGAAATAAAGATTAAACGCATTTCTAAATTTGATAAGAAAAAAGCCGATGAATATATAAAAGGTTTGGAAGATGGAATGGAAGAAACGAAAAAGAATCTAAAATCATTAATCAAATATGCGATAAAATATTTTGAAGATTTATTAAAGAAGTATGGCAAAGGAAAAGAACGAAAAACTGAAATTGCCATTTTTGATGTAGTTGAAACTAAACAAGTTGCTGCCAATAATGAAAAATTGTATGTGAACAGAGTGGAAGGTTTTATTGGCTTTGGCAAAGATTTGAAGAAGGAAGAATTTATTTCTGAATGTTCAGATATTGATGACATTATTGCATTTATGAAGGATGGCACGATGAAAGTAGTACGCAATTCAGAAAAAGTATTTGTTGGCAAGGATATTATACATGTAGCCGTTTG
>JANNVS010000089.1:0-2659 GCA_031414515.1 Sphingobacteriales bacterium
TAAGAAGAATTATCAAATTCCTCGTCATAATAATTCTTTTGTTTAAGCAATAACTCTGGGTATGCACTATATGAACTAAATATTTTTGGAATAAATTCTATAAATAAATATCCGAGATTTACAGAATCTTCTGTTATAGGAAAATAACCCAAATACTTATCACTATTTTCTTTTAATGATAGAAAGTAAAATTGTGATGAAACTGATATTGTTTTTTTGTAAAATCTTATATTATTTATCTTTTTGTATTCTTTTTGTGCTGTTCCTATCAATGGCATTCCATTTTTATCATAAGTATATATGTTAACATTATATCGACGCAATAAAGGATTAAAATATTTTAAAGAAATTCTTTTATCAACGTCAACATTAGACAAATATGGGTTCTTAAAATATGATTTAATAAAATTATCCTGAAGAATAGACTTTTCAGATTCTATAAGCGTGTATTCTTCACCTATGTCGCGCTCAGAAACTAATTCTTCCATTCTGTATTTGCGCTTTTCTATATCTTTTTGACCTGTATTAAAAATAATAATTACAGATGTTAGAAATGCAATGAATGAAAGCAAAATAAGATTAGATAAGAATTTATATTTCTTATTATTTTGGAAAAATGACTTTTCATAATAGAAAAATAAAACAAAGGTGATTAACCATAAGAAAATGAATGCTGAATATAAAACATTCGAGAACTCGTTTATCAGAAAGCCTATTAACAAACCGATATTACCTAGCAAAAGAACATAAATAATAAAATTTGCTTTTATAGGTTGTTCAAATATCCATTTCATTAAAATTAATAAGCAAGAAAATCCGAAACCAAAGATAATTAAACTGAGAAATGTGTACCTGTCAAGTGTATTTACCAAATAAAAGTTGAAACTAATTACTGAATTTTGGATGACACTCTGAATAATAAATATCAATAAAAAATAAACAACTACAGGGAATATCATTAACCAGTTTTTATTCTTTATATTGAATACATTTGGTGAAATAAATCTTATAAATGACAGCGCCCAGGCTGCAAGGAAAGTTCTAATTAATAATGCACCAAGTGTATTACTTAAAAATGCTGACGCATACAAATTGGAAGAAAACAGTAATGATGATTTGGATAGTGAAAATAGATTAAACTGATTGAATAGAATATCAGCAAGAACTACTATTATACTAATTAGTAAAAAAGAGATTATATGTTTTCTTTGCAATAATAGCTGCTTAATTAGTTGAAACATTGACCAGAACAACAATATCAGTCCTATAATTTCTAATAAAACAATGTATGGATTACAGATGCTTTGTGCTGTGTCAGAAATTCGTATAGAAAATAAATATTTTCCTTCTGAGTTTACAATTGAAGTTGCTTTATTTGTTTCTTTATTAGAAATAACAAATCGATTTAAAAAAGGATGATTCCAGACAAATCCATTTTTTAAAAATTTATTACTCGTTACGTATTGAAAATAGACAGGAATCAGAGCGTATATTTTTGTTTTGCCGTTTTTAGATTCTTTTTGTAAGACTTCATAAAATCCATTTCCTTCTTTTAAAAAGTGAATATTATGTTCCGAAAGTTTATTAATATTTTCAGGTATAAAACTATTTGTTGACCAATACGTGAGTATATCATCTCTGTAAATATAAAATTGAATCTTTCCATCCTGATCAAATTTGGAAATTTTATTTCTGGAATTTTTATACTCAACAGAAGCTTCTAATAATTCATTAGAATTAATAATTTTTATAGCTTTTTTTTCAATTTCATTTAATCTTGATTCAATGATTTTCTTGGCTCTTTGTAGATTCGGCGAAACGGTCTGTAGCGTATCAGAAATTAAGCTAATCAGCAATAGAGTGACTCCAACAATCGCTGTAATTTTTACTTTATATTGAGAAATGAAATTCACCTGTTTTATAAATGTGCCGAGTTATTAATCTTTGCTTTATTTAATTCCATTTTAGCCATGTTCCAAATCTCGTCTAATTGTACTAAATTCATATCATTCATTACCAATTTATGTTCATTTACATAATTTTCCATCCACCGGAAACGATTCATAAATTTCTGATTGGTTTTTTCCAACGCACTTTCTGTGTCTACATCTATAAATCTTGAATAATTAATCAATGCAAATAATACGTTGCCAAATTCCAGTTCAATGTCATCTTTGACATTCAGTTCTACAGCTTCTTTCAACTCAGCAATTTCTTCCATCACTTTATCCATCACTTGCTCTTTGTTGTCCCAATCAAAACCAATAGCACGCACTTTATCTTGTATGCGTTGTGCCTTGTTCAATGCAGGTAAACCATTCGGCACACCTTCCAAAACAGATTTTTTTCCTTCCTTCAATTTTAATTGTTCCCAATTCCTCTTTACATCCTCTTCATTCTCTACTATTACATCGCCGTAAATATGTGGGTGCCTATAAATTAATTTTTCACAAACGCCATTTAAAACGTCTTCTATTTCAAATTGATGCTGTTCTTTTCCAATTTTTGAATAGAATATTAAATGTAAAAACAAATCACCTAATTCTTCATTAATAGATTTCCAGTCTTCATTAATAATTGCATCTGACAACTCATACGTTTCTTCAATGGTCAATTTACGTAATGTCTGAATGGTTTGCTTTTTATCCCAAGGACATTT
>JANNVS010000090.1:0-19064 GCA_031414515.1 Sphingobacteriales bacterium
ATAAATTTATTTGTTTCGTATAAGGCACAACCATAACCACCTCCCTACCACATTATAAATAGCAGCACTATTTTCTCCAAGCTAGTAGGATAGCTTACCCAATCACTTTCTATGTATGGTGAATACAAAGCAGTATGAATATTTTTTCTACGCATACCAATCGCTACTACAACAGTAAGCGGCACAGGTTCAGGTTCTAATTTTAAACAATCATTACAAGCACTACTTTTGTATCGCAATCGTATAAATTATTAAAATCAAATAAGCCTTCGTCAAAAATAAACTGTGCTAATTTTCTTAAATTATCTTTTGATATTTTATTTTTATTTATGGTTTCGGCTTGTAGTTTTGTTTTCGATTGTCTGTAAACAAATCCGGGATTATAAATTGTCAATCTATCATAAATTGTTGGATTGACTCAGGTATACAGGCCACCACCGGTAATAAATATTTCTATTCCATCATTTTCTTTTATCACCACTGGTTTCTTTTTGAGCAAAAACTGACAGTGTGCTATCTAACCAATTTTTATTGGCATTTCGGATAGAATCAGCAAATATTTTTTGTTTTTTGTGACCTGCATTTATTAGAGAATCTTTAGTAATTACTGTAGCAATTACTTTATCAATAAGTATATCATTACCTTTTATTGTTGTGCTTTCTTCAGAAGAAACACGAATATTCGAAGATTTTCTATAAAAGTATTGGATTTATTTTTCTTTTTTTACCTTTATTTCTTTGTGCGTATTATTAATCATTTTCATACACATGACTAAAGATTCATAGCAAAAAAGAAAATAAATATATTAAAATAAATAGGATTTTCATCTGTTTTATTTCTCAACAATCGTATAAATAGCATTCATTATCTTCTCCAAACTTGAAGGATAACCTACGATATTTTTTTCTGTTTTTGGTGCAAACATCGCAACTGTTACTTTATTTTTTTTCTCACCAACCGTTAATGAAATACTAAATGGTACGGGTTGTGGCAATTTTTTTAGTCGTTCAAAACATGTATTATCTTCATTGGTACAATCGTAGTCATCTTTAAAATCGAAGAAACCCATATCTACCATATACTGCGCTAATTTAGTTAATTCATCTTTCGATATTTTTTTCTCTGTACGTTGTACGCCATCATTTTTTGTTTTATATTCATGTTGCAACAAGCCTGATTGTAAAATAGATATATGATCGTACAACTTTGAGTCGTTGTTGAGTAAAGTACCACCACCACTGACATATATATCTATAAATTCTGTAGAATTTACTACGATAGGAACCTTTATATTTAAAGACTTCATGATGCTATCTAAAACCCTTTTATTTGCAGTATGTAAGGAATCTGCTTCTTTATCGTATTGTGCGTAAGCTTCCTTAATAAAAGAATTATCTTTGCCTGTGTTCGTATTGTTTGGTTTTCTATTCACTGGAATTTCTTCGTCAATCTGCGCTTTTGATTTCGGCATCGGCTCATCTCTTCTATCATAAGAAGCATTATTATTAACTATCGGGGCTGTTTCAAAAGAAAAATCTCTGTAGCTTTTTGAAGTATCTACAAAGATTTTTTTTGCAGGTTTAGTTATGGTAGTTTCATTCGTGTTTCTCTTTCCTTTTACAATTGGTTGGCTTGAGAAATCTTCATTCGAATAAGTTTTCATTGGAATTTTTGAATCTTCTTTTTTAGCATCATTTGGAGTCTTTATATCTGATTTCACAGGAGCTATTAAATCCGTTTCTGGTTTAGATATATCTTTCGGTTTAGCATCCAAGTTGTTTTTTAATTTCACTGTGCTGCTATTTTTAATAGAACTTCCTTTTATAACAGGCTTTGTAGAAAACACTTCTAAATTAGTCGTATCCATTTTTTTGAAATTTAGATTTGTAACTTTTTTTTGTTTTAAATCTATCGATTGAATATTATTACGTTCAGTAGCATTTAAGTCTTTCGTCGTATTTCCTGTTTTAATTATTATTTTAGCTGAACTGTCTGCCTTACTCCACAATTCATCAAATTGTTCTTTTGAGATACTTTCTTGTGCTGATAATGTAGTATAGAAACAAAATCCAATTAGAACTGCACTTATTATTTTATTTTTCATTTAAATATATTTTTATTGTTTAATCTTCTACACCTTTTAACATTGGAACAAAAGTAAATGTAGAAAATGTTTCTTTTTCAAATTCATTATTTTCCAATCGTCTTATTCTTATCATCTTTTGTGTATCACCTTCGCCAAATGGTATAACGATTAATCCATTTATTTTTAATTGTTTTAATAATTCTTTCGGAATCTCTGGCGCTGCAGCAGTAATTAATATTTTATCGAATGGTGCATATTCTGGTAATCCTTTAAATCCATCACCGTAAAATGTCTTAACATTAGTATATTTAAAATGCTCTAAAACTTTTTTTGCCTTATTTGATAACGGCTGATGTCTTTCAATCGTAAATACATAGACATTCAATTCTGCCAAAACAGCAGACTGATAACCTGAGCCAGTTCCAATTTCCAATACTTTTTCGCCTTCATTTAATTCTAATAATTCTGTTTGATAGGCAACTGTATATGGGTTTGAAATAGTTTGTCCACGACCAATCGGAAATGGCTTATTATCATACGCATCATCTCCAAATGTTGTTTCAATATAAAGATGACGTGGTATTTTTTCAATAGCATTTAACACCTTTTCATTATGTATACCTAAGTTCTTCAATTCCTGTACCAATCTTTTGCGTAATCCTTGAAATCTGAACGTATCTAACATCTTGCAAAAATAGAATTGATTTAATCGAATGTAAAGCAAAATCTATCCTAAAATGTTAATAAATAGACTAAAAATGTAATTTTCTTCGGCACGTAGGCAACTATATTCTAATTTTGTGTCTATTATAATTGAACAGAAAAAATTGGAATACTGTACCAACCATAAATTCTTAGAAAAGCTAAAGTAAAAACAATTACACTCAATTGTAATAAAACTAATTTTACAGCTACCAATCTTATAACACAACTAATATTATGAAAAGCTTATTTTTAGGTTTCTTGCTGTCATTACAATGCTTAACTATTTCCGCCAATACAATAAAAGGAATTATTGTAGATGAAAATAAAAAACCTATAGAATTCGCAAACATTATCTTACATAAATATCTCGATGCTAATTACATAAATGGCACCACAACTGATAGCACAGGAAGATTCGAAATATTAGATCTGAAAGCCGAAAATTATTTATTGGAAATTATTTATGTTGGTTATAAAATTGATACAGTACAAGTCATCATTGAAACAAAAAATGATGAAACCAAAATGATAAATTTAGAAACTATACAATTAAAAATAGAAGAAAATATCTTAAAAGGAGTTGAAATTTCTGCATCAAGACCGGTGATTGAGCGCAAAGCAGACAGAGTTATTTACAATGTAGAGAATAGCGCAAAGGCAAACGGTGAAAATATGCTGGATTTATTGCGTTCCGTTCCAGGCGTTACTGTAAGTGGCAACGACCAAATCAGAATCAACGGAAAAAGCGAAGTACAAGTAATGATTAACGGAAAAGTTGAACAACTAAGTGGCGATCAGTTGGCGAGTTTGCTAAAATCAATACAAAGTTCTAATGTAAAAAAGGTTGAAGTAGTGAGTAATCCTTCTGCACGTTATGATGCTGATGCAAAAGGTGGAATTTTAGAGATTCAGTTAAAAACAAATTTGCGTACTGGTATGAATGGCTCTGTGTATGTAAACTACCGACAAAACGAATATGCTAGTACAGAAACTGGTTTTAACATCAATGTAAATCATAAAAAAATTACACTAAGCACAAATTACAATTTTGGTTACAACAATAATTATCAAAGAAACACATACACCAGAGATTTTACAAGTGACAGTATTGTTGAACGCTTCGCTGAAAAAAGTTTTGATAAAAATAAATTTATCAATCACTATGGAAATCTGAGTTTAAAATATAATATCAATGAAAAAAATACGATTGGAATTGGTGGCGAAATTTTTCAATTCTACAATCCGCATAATGCTACTTCGAGTTTAAATGTGTTTGATAATATTTCTTCTTCGGAAAATGTGAATTCAATTCAAAAAACAATTAATAATTCGTATGGAAAAGGGATCAATCCTTCAGCAAATCTCAATTTCAGAAGTCAACTGGATAGCCTTGGTAGCACGTTAGAATTAACCTATGATTATACGTATTCCAACTTATATACAAATAGCCATTTAAACATGGGTTTCTTTGATTCTACTGAAATAGAAAAACCAGTTCCACGTTTAGATTTTAAGCAAGACAATCCTTACATAGTTAATTTGCATACAGCAAAACTCAACTACAATAAACCATTAAAGAAAGAGCACAGCATTGAGTTTGGTGTAAAATTTACATGGACAAAAACTACTAATGATATTCAGTATAAAAGTTTAATTGGAAACGATTATGTATTCGACAGCACTAAATCTAATAAGTTTCAGTACATCGAAAATATAAATGCTGTATTCACAACATGGAGCAAAACTTGGAAAAATGGCTGGAGCACTAATCTTGGTTTACGTATCGAACAAACCAACACCAATCAACGTTCTTACACCTTAAACACCGTAACTAAAAGACATTATGTCGATTTCTTTCCTAGTTTATTTATTCAAAAAAACATCAAAGAAAAACACAGCATCAATATTAATTTTAGCAGAAAAATTAAGCGTCCTGATTTCAACGATTTAAATCCATTTCTATTTTATCTGAGTCCTTACTCTATCTGGACAGGAAATGAAAATTTAAAACCGCAATATGCTAATATCACTGAGTTTACCTATACTTATAAAAATGCATATAGCTTTTTTGTCGGTCATGAAAATCTGAATAATAACTATACACATTTAATTTTTCAAGACGATAGCACAAAAATATCTACCTATAGAGCTTCCAATTTTAAAGTGAGAAATAATCTAAATGTTGGTATCAATATCAACAAAGAATTATTTAAATGGTGGACGATTTCTTATTCTGCGCAATACACATTCTTTAAGTATAATTCTATTGTCAATAACTCACCTTTTATTGTAAGTTCTCATAAGTTCAATATTTCATTAGACAATACGTTTATTTTGCCTAAAGATTTTATGATTAATGTATTTGGATTTTATACATCACCGCACTATGATGCTACTGATATTATGCTGAGTGATGGTATGTTAAATATTTCGGTTTCAAAATCTTTCTTTGATAAGAAATTAAGAATTCGCATTGCAGGAAATGATATTCTAGGCACTAAAAATATGTCTTACACTACCAATTTTTTCAATGTAAACTCAACAACTAAAAACAAATGGAGTTCACGCTTTGTAAGTTTATCGGTAAGCTATAATTTTCAAAAAGGAAAAAATTTCCAGAATACACGTGTGAACAAAAGCAACGAAGAAGAAAAAAGCAGAATTGGTGGTTAAAAAGTCTCAATGTATTTAAGGTGTCTAATTTTTTTACTCTAAAAGCTTTGAAAAATTAGACAATTTAAAAGTATACAGATTTTTAAAAAGCAGTTGACTTTTGTTTAACATTTAAACTCTTAAATTAATTTTTGTATTTTTAGAATCTTAATTAATTTTAGAAATGCAAATCAAATTTGGAACGGATGGCTGGAGAGCCATCATCGCACAGGAATTCACCACAGATAATGTAGCTAGAGTTGCTTTTGCAACTGCACAATGGGTAAAATCTATTTCAGAAAAACCTTCAATTACAATTGGACATGATTGCCGTTTTGGTGGACCATTATTTACAGAAACGACTATCAAAGTACTATGCAACGAAGGTGTAAAAGTATATGCACACAAAGGCATTTGCTCTACACCAATGATTTCTTTAGGTTGTGTGAAATTAAATACAACTGCAGGTATTGTCATTACAGCATCACACAATCCACCAAGCTACAATGGATTTAAATTAAAATCAAATTTTGGTGGACCAAGTACACCTGCTGATATTGCAATTGTTGAAAGTTTAATTCCTGGAAAAACAGAAATTCCTACTATTTCATTAGATAATTATATCGCGAAAGGATTATTAGAATATGTTGATTTAGAAACGATGTATTTCAATCATGTAGAAGCATCTTTTGATATGAATTTAATTCGGAATTGCGGTATGGTTTTTGGATTTGATGCCATGTATGGTGCTGGTCAAAAAATTGTTCGTCGTTTATTACCAACTAATTTAGTGTATTTACATTGCGAAGAAAATCCTGGTTTTAACGGACAAGCACCTGAACCGTTGCACAAAAATTTATTAGAATTTTCTAATGTTATAAAAAACTCTACTGATATAGAATTTGGTTTTGCAAATGATGGCGATGCAGATAGAATTGGTTGTTATGATAACGAAGGAAATTTCATCGATTCACATCATGTTATTTTATTATTGATTCACTACCTGCATAAGTATAAAGGTTTAACAGGCAAAGTAGCAATATCATTTACGGTTTCAGATAAAATAGAAAAGCTATGCAAAGCCTATAATTTACCATGCGAAGTGACACCAGTTGGTTTTAAATATGTTGGCGAAATTATGGTGAATGAAAATGTATTAGTTGGTGGTGAAGAAAGCGGTGGTATAGCTATAACAGGACATATTCCTGAGCGTGATGGTGTATGGATGGCTTTGGTATTAATGGAATTTATGGCCAAAACTAAAAAATCTATAAAAGAATTAATTGCTGAAGTATATGAAGTGGTTGGTGCATTCGATTATGATAGATATGATTTACATATTTCAGAAGAAATAAAACAAAAGGTAATAGCTAATTGTAAAAATGATGCTTATAAAGAATTTGGAAAATATAGAATTATACGAAAAGAAGACATTGATGGCTGGAAATATTTCCTAAATGATGAAATTTGGATAATGATTCGTGCAAGCGGAACAGAACCTGTTTTGCGAGTGTACGCACAAGCAAAAAATATGGCTATTGTTATTGATGTATTAGAAACAGTGAAGGCAACACTTTTAAACTAATTAGAATGAACAAATTGAAAAATTTAAACTTAATTTACAAATGTATAAAAGAGTACAACTTCATTTTTTTTATATTCTGTTTTTTCTTCATTTCTACTGTTTTCTCTAAAGAAAAAAAGGAGAAACATACTTCTGTCATAGAAAATAATACTCCATACAAAATTGTAAAAGACTCCATTATTAATAATACTTTATTAGAGATTCATTCAGATACCATCTTTAATAATAAATATGAACTTAAAAAAATTATTACTTCTCTCGATTTAATTCCTGATACTACCTGGCAAAATGCAAATGTTTATTCTATAAATTACGATACAATATTTCATTATGACTATGTTCCTCTTGATCCAGTTTATGCATATACTGGAAAAATAAAGATGATAAAGCCATTTAAATTTTTTCGACCTTCAGAAACACTAAACTTACCTCGTGTTGCATTAGTTTCAGGTATGATAGGTGGGTTATATGCTGGTGCAAACGCTTGGTGGAGCGCCGCATGGTATTCACAAACAGAAAAAGGAAAATTTCACACCTTTAATGATTGGGGCGAGTGGAATCAGATGGACAAATTAGCACATGGATTTAATTGTTACTTTGAGTCCAAATTGCATTATGATTTATATAAATGGGCAGGTGTAAAAGAAAAAAACGCTATATGGATAGGCATGTTAATGGGAAATATGTGGCAATTATCAATAGAATTAAATGATGGATTTCAAGAAAAATGGGGTTTCTCTTGGGGCGATATGGTGATGAATATGAGCGGTAGTTTATTGTTTGGGATTCAACAGTATTTATGGCATGAACAAAGATTCAATATGAAAATTTCAGCCTTTCCTGTAAATTATAATAAATATAACGATCCGCAAATTAAAGATAGAGCGAATAATTTATATGGAACTTCATTTACTGAAAGTATACTAAAAGATTATAATTCAATGACATTTTGGTTAAGTGTAAGTCCAGGTTCATTTATTAAAAACCCAAAAACTAAATTTCCAAAATATTTACAAGCTTCTATTGGGTATGGTGCATCTGGTATGTTAGGTGGTTATAAAAATATATGGAATAAAAATGACTTAAGCGGCGATCAGGATTTAACTAATGTAGATCCTGCTGACTTAGTAGACAGGACAGACATACAACGCTTACATCGTTTTTATTTTTCATTTGATATTGATTGGACAAAGTTACCTGTAAAAAAACACTGGGCAAAAGGGTTAATGAAAGTGTTAAACATCATTAAATTGCCATTTCCAGCATTAGAAATTAATGACAATAAACATGGAAGCAAAGTCGCATGGCACTGGCTGAAATTTTAAAGAGAGTCAAGAGTGAAAGAAACAAAAGCCAAGACTTTAAATTATACACTTTTAATCTTGATTCTAAATATCTAATAATCTAAATATCTTATTATGATAAAAGATGCTTTAATCGAAATATTTGAAAGAGATTTACGCAAACTGAAAGAAGAAATTGATATGTATGCTTATGAAAGAAATATTTGGATAGTAGACAAGAATATCAGCAACTCAGCAGGAAATTTAGCATTGCATTTAATCGGAAATTTAAATCATTTTATTGGCGCTACGCTAGGAAATACTGGCTATATACGCGAACGAGACAAAGAATTTACGGATAAAAATATTACAAAAGAAAAAATATTAACTGATATTGATGATACTATTCTCATTGTAAATCACACATTAAATAATTTATCTGATGATGATTTTGAAAAAAACTTTCCATTGGAAAAACACGGAACAATAGTAAAAACAGATTTCATGCTATTGCATTTATTAGCTCACCTAGAATATCATTTAGGACAAATTAATTATCATAGAAGACTGGTAGAGTAACTAATCATTAAGTCCAAGTTTTGTGATAATTTTGCTTCTCATATTCATTACTTTAACTTCAAATTTCGTATAAAAGAAATATGATAAAATATATGCGAACGAAATCCAAATTACATAACTCACAAACAAATGTTTGGCCGCATTAAACCCAATAATTCGGAAGCATATAATTACTAATACAAAAAAAGTACCGTGTAATAAGAACATGCTGTACGATATATTACTAGTAAATAGTATAAAATGATTGAACACATTATTCTTAAATTTTATCGTTTTTAAACAAGGCAGAAACAGCATAAATCCAAATGGGCTTAGTAAATAATAAAAAGTAAAAAAGTAGAATATAGTAAATTCATTATTGATATATTTATTTGCTGCCAGCCAATAGTAAACCATATTTCCTATATAGATAACGAGTCCAATAACAAGGAATTTATATCTGTGCTTATGCCAAAAATCCTGATAGAAATAACATATATAAGCTGCAAGTAAGCCGATAGCGATAGTATCCATTCTCAATACAATAATCTCTTTAAACTTTACATATTGTATAAAGGAATGATCAGGATAAACATTAAAGTAATAATAAATTTTTAAGAAATTACTGAATAAAATATAAAAAATGACAATAAAAATAAATGATCTTTTTTTACTCATTCCTAAAATAGCCGTTACAAAATAAAATATAATTGAAAAAGAAAAATAAAACCATTCTTCTATTGCAATTGTCCAGGTTTCCGAATAGAATTTTATGTTGTAGTTAAATAAATTATTTGTAAAAAAATAATTCCCAAAAGGTATTTCCACTTTCCTGGTTATTAAAATGGTAAGCAAAACCAAGACAGTCAGTATCAGATAATAGCTTGGCAACGTGCGCACCCAACGTTTTATCAAAAATGATAGTGTGTATTTAGATGTTATTTTATCAATTTTATGAATATCCTTTAAATGATGAAAGCCAATTAAGAAACCACTGCAAACAAAGAACATATCCACCGGATCGGGAAAAGGGATTTTCTGATAGTCTAGTCCAATAATACCAGCTGTTAACTGTAAGAAATGCATATGCATTACCAATAATACTGAAAAAGCACGAACAATATCGAAACCAAAATATCGCTTTTCAGGGTTGGTATTTATTTTAAAAATGGATAACATTATTTCGATTCATTTAAATTTAGCATTTCAATGATTTTTCTTCTTCTATTCATTATTGGCAATTCAACTTTATTAAAAAATAAATTAGAAAGAAAGAAAGTAGTAAACATCCATAAAATATAAACTATAAAAACATTATTTATCAATGTTGCATAAATCAATACAGACAATAACAATAAGAAAGTTCCGTGAAATAGAAAGATACTGTAGGAGATTAAGCTGGTGAACAGTATAAAATGATTAACAAAATTATTTTTAAATTTTATGGTTTTTAAAAAAGGAAGGCACATCATAATAGATACTGGACTCACAAAATAGAAAAAGGTATAATGATAAAATGTAGCAAATTCATTGTTAATAAATTTATTCGTCCATGACCAATAAAATAAGATACTGCCAATATATATTGCTATGCCAAAAGGCAAGAATTTATATTTATACTTTTCCCAGAAGTCATTGTAAAAAAAACAAATATAAGCAGCTAACAAACCAATCGCAATTGTATCAATTCGCAAAACTACTATTTCTCTAAACTTCGTCCATTGGTCAAAAGAATGATCAGGAAATACATAGTAATAGTAATAGACTTTTAAAAAATTACAAATAATAATGTAAAAAAGCAGAATAAAAAGAAATGTTTTCTTTTTATTTATTTTTAGCAAAGAAGAAACAATATAAAATAACACAGGAAAAGAAAAATAAAACCACTCTTCTATCGCAATAGTCCAAGTTTCTCTGAAAAATCTTGAACGATGTTCGTACAAACTTTGTATAAAAAAATAATTTCTAAATGGAATGTCCAATTTTTTTGCAAAAACAGCAAATAACAAAACAAGGAAAGTTAAGATGATGTAGTAACTTGGCAAAGTCCGTACCCAGCGCATTACTAAAAACCTTTTTGTATATTTTAATGTAACTGTTTCTAATTTATCTACTTCTTTTAGGTGCTGATAGCCGATTAAAAAGCCACTACAGACAAAAAACATATCGACTGGGTCAGGCAAAGGCAACATAAAATAATTGATTCCTAAGTAATGACTAAAGTGTTGTAAAAAGTGCATCTGCATCACCAATACTACAGAGAATGCTCTTATAATATCAAAGCCAAAATATCTTTTTTCAGGATTGGTATTTATTTTAAAAATGGATAGCATTTCGTTCTAAAGGCCTAAGTTGATTTATATCTAACTAATGTTGGATTAATTTATGGCTAAAATAACAATTACAATTTCATTTACTGAATAAAAAACAGGTTTTTTAAATTTCCAGTCTAGAATGATAATTGATTGTTTCAAATTTAAATAAATAAAAGACTCTAATAAATAGAGTCTTAATATAAAAGATACTATGCTTATTTTACAAAAAAGTGTACTATGTAATAAGTAAATGAAGCTAATAATGCACTTATTGGAATTGTAAGAATCCAAGCCCATAACAAATTAATGGTAACACCCCAACGCACAGCACTTAATCGTTTTGTAGCACCAACACCAATTATAGCACCAGTAATTGTATGTGTAGTAGAAACCGGAATTCCCATTTGTTCTGTTAAGAATAAGGTAGTAGCACCAGCAGTTTCTGCACAAACACCTTCTAGTGGAGTTACTTTAGTAATTTTTGTACCCATAGTTTTTACAATTTTCCAACCACCACTTAAGGTACCTAAACTTATCGCTAAATAACAGGAAAGTGGCACCCAATCTGGCATTGATTTTATATCTACAATATTTCCATTTGCAATTAATGCAGCTGCAATGATACCCATTACTTTTTGTGCGTCATTTCCACCATGTCCTATACTGAATGCAGCAGATGATAACAATTGTAATTTTTTAAAATTATTGGCAGTACGTTGTGCACTTGGCTCTTTGATTTGTTCTGTATAAATAAAAGATAAAATGATTAGTAACAACATAGCTATTAATCCGTATCGAATAATCCTGTTGTTGGATTTATCCATTTCTTTGGCAAGATCTTTTTTGATATCAATATTTACTGCTCTTGTGAATTCATCTATCTTATTAGGTTGGACTAGTCCTGTAGCAATCATTGATTCAGTCATCTTATCCATGCCAATGTCATGATGTTTTTTTGCAATAGGTTTTAATGAATCAATGGCTGCTTTTGCAAAATCTGACGCTAGTTTTTTAGAAGGATCTTTTTCTGCAATTATCTTAAGTTTCTCCACTTCAAAAAATAATTTTACTTTATCTTCAATTCTCGAAGCCTTAACCATATTTAAGTCTACTGTTTCTGCTATCTCATCCGAAACAACGCTACTACCTTTTGATTCATAATCTTTAATAAATGGGAAACTCAAAGCTGCATTCGCTTTTGCTTTTATCAATTTTTCTTCATTCTTCTTTTTATCTTCTGCTTTCTTCGGATCTTTAATATCTTTTTCATATTTATCTACTCTAAAGAATTTAGTTATATTTTCATCTATTTTTTGTTCTTGAAAATGAATGAATGTAAACCAAATGGCAATACAAGTAAGCAATAAAATACCAGTCTTAATCCAAGTATTTTTATTCATCATTACTAATGTATAAAACATAGATATGGTCATGCCTATCAAGGGTGCGAGAAAGATAAATGCAACTGTTTTTAGAACTTTAGAACTATCAATAATATCTTTTATTGGCATAAAACCGTGATTCTGCATGAATGCATGCGTAATTGCTGCGCCAGCAAAGCCACCAATTAAAGTATGTGAAGAAGATGATGGAATTCCATACCACCAGGTTAATAGATTCCAGATAATAGCAGCAATTAAACCTGCAAAGATAACTGGTAATGTTATAAATTCTTTATTAACCGTTTTTCCAATTGTATTTGCTACGGCATGGTCTTGGAAAATAAAGAAGGCTATTAAATTAAAAAAAGCTGCCCATAAAACTGCTTGAAAGGGTGTTAATACCTTTGTAGAAACAATGGTGGCAATTGAATTTGCTGCATCATGAAAACCATTGATATAGTCAAATACGAGTGCGAGTATGATAATAACAATTATAAATTCCATAGGATGAATTGTTGAGTTACTGAATAAATGTTAGATGGAAACTATATTTCTTATGAATATTTAATGACAATGGATTCAATAACATTAGATGCATCTTGACATTTATCTGATACTAACTCTAATTCTTCATACAAGTCTTTCATGACAATAATTTTTACAGGATTATCTTTGTTGTTACGGATCAAATCACCCATTGCCTCATTATACAATAAATCAACCTTGGATTCATAGCCATGAATTTTTAAACAAGATTCAGTTACCTTGTTTAAGTTTTTCATATCACGTAATCCGTATATGGCATTTTTCAATTCTTTTACAGATTCATTATTTAGCTCAGCAATTTTCAACACATACTCATTAAATTCGGTGAACTCATAGTTTTTCATTTTATTTCCTACTTCATCTATATAATCTACTACATCATCCATTGCTGAAGCTAATTCATGAATATCCTCTCTGTCAAATGGTGTAATAAAATTTTTACTTAGTTCTACGTAAAGATTGTGTGCAACATCATCTGCCAAATGTTCCAGATGTCCTGTTTGTGCCAGTATTTCAAATCGTTTAGAATCCGAAGCTTTCATCGCTTCCAGAAACATTTCACTTACTTGTACAGAAATAACCGCAGTTTGCTCAAAAAGATTCTGAAAAATTTTATCTTTTGGTTGAAAAAATTTTAAGATTGATAGTGACATGTGATTTATTTAATAATTATGAATGTGATTCTTTTGGTTGATTTATTTTGAATTCCACAAAAACATCTAAATTTTACTACCTTAAAAAGTTGAAAAGGCAAAGTAACTACAATTTGTATGCTCAAAATGGCATTTTCACAAAGTTCCATAAAATTGCTGTAGTATTTACTCTTATTATAAATTATAATTTGCAACATCAAATAAACAAGTGAATAAAAATTGTTAATTGTTTAAAAACCAACTAGATACAATAATCACTTTAAAAAAAAGAGCTAAAATATTCGTAAACCAATGAACATATTCACATTAAATTCACATAAATTATTTAAACACTCCTAAATACTAAACATTAACACGCTGTATATATTTGACATATTATTTATCATAAAAATTTAGATTATTTGAACTTTTTGAATTTAATATTGTTTAACAAAGGTGTAATACCTAAATAGAATTATTATACGTTTATTTGCACCGTGAAGAAAACTTTACTTTATATCGCTTTCATATTAATATCTACAAGTACAATTCTTGAAAGTGTATTTTCATTCTTAAATGAAAATTGTATAGAACAGACTGATTCCAGTAAAGAAAGCAATAACAATGAAGTAGATAAATATAAAAAAGACAAACTGAACGTTGCTTTTGGTAAAAACATTCATTTTGTATCTGAATTTTCAGAAATACAGTATTTTATCTTGCATGATAAAATTAACGAAACAGATTTTACAAATCGTTTAGATCTTCCACCCGAATTATTTCATATATAAAGAATCTTGTAATTATCTATTACGCTGTTCTCCTTTTTAAACTTTAGAAAGTATTCCACCAATCTAGTTTATTCAATCTATAATAAAAAACATTTTATGAAAAAATATTTTTCATCATTAAAAAATGATTTACCAGCAGGAATCGTGGTATTTTTAGTTGCCTTACCATTGTGCTTAGGAATTGCATTAGCATCTGGCGCACCTTTCTTTTCAGGTATGATAGCAGGAATCGTTGGAGGATTGGTGGTTGCTACTATTAGTAATTCTCAATTAAGTGTAAGTGGTCCTGCAGCTGGTTTAGCAGCTATTGTATTAGTATCTATCCAGCAACTAGGTGCATTTGATATTTTTCTATTAGCAGTTGTTTTAGCTGGAGTTATGCAATTAGTTTTAGGATTCTTGAAAGCTGGAACCATCAGTAATTATTTTCCGTCAAATGTGATTAAAGGAATGCTTACTGCAATTGGGATTTTAATTATACTGAAGCAAATTCCTCATGCGTTTGGTTACGATGCAGATATAGAAGGCAACCTCGATTTTATACAGGCAAATGGTGAAAATACGTTTACAGCATTCTTACATCCATTACAACATATTAATTTAGGTGCGACACTTATCACTCTTATATCATTAACTATTTTAATACTATGGGAAAAACCTTTTATAAAAAACAAAGTTGGGATTATACCTGGTGGATTAGTGGCCGTTTTTGTAAGTATTGCTTTAAATGAATTCTTTTTAAACACCAATTCTTCTCTGGCGATAATTGAAAAATCCCATTTGGTAAATGTACCTATAGCAAAAAGTTTTAGTGATTTTTTAGGATTCTTTACCTTTCCTGATTTCTCTCAAATTACCAATCCGGCCGTAATAACCGTTGCAGCAACACTTGCTATTGTTGCATCTATTGAAACCTTATTATGTATTGAAGCAGTTGACAATATGGATCCACGAAAAAGAGTAACCTCTACCAATTTAGAATTAAAAGCACAAGGCATTGGAAACATACTTTCAGGATTAATTGGAGGCTTACCAATTACCAGTGTTATTGTTAGAAGCTCTGCAAATGTAAGTGCAAAAGCGGAAACAAAAATATCTGCTATGTTTCATGGTTTATTACTTTTAGTGTGTGTTGCTTTAATACCTACTTTATTAAATAAAATTCCACTAGCAACCTTGGCTGCTATTTTATTGACGGTTGGTTATAAGCTAACAAGTATTTCTATTTACAAAAAAATGTTTAAGAATGGCAAACATCAATGGATTCCATTTATTGTAACTGTTGTTGTAATAATATTTACCGACTTGCTCAAAGGTGTTGCTGTTGGTTTAGTGGTAAGTATCTTTTTTATATTAAAAGGAAATCTAAAAAACGGGTATTTCTTTCACAAAGAAGATTATCAATCTGGTGACAATATTAAAATACAATTATCTGAAGAGGTTTCTTTCTTAAACAAAGCAAGCATAAAACAAACATTAGCACATTTACCCAATGATTCAACTGTTACCATTGATGCTTCTAAAACAACTTATATCGATTATGATGTGTTGGAATTAATAAGAAATTTCAAAGAAACACAATCCAAAGAGAAAAATATTTCTGCTATTCTAGTCGGATTTAAAGAAGTGTACAACATAAAAAACGATGGACATGTGGTATCAGAACATTAACTGTAATAAAAAAAAATTATAAAAAATAAACAATAATAAAATGAAAACACAAAACAAAGAAACACAACAACAATTAACGCCTAGAATGGCAATGAATATTTTAAAAGAAGGCAATAACAGGTTTATTAAGAACTTAAAACAAGAACGAGATTTATTGCAACAAGTAAACGACACACGTGAAGGACAATGGCCATTCGCAACCATTCTAAGTTGCATAGATAGCAGAACATCAGCTGAACTAATTTTTGATCAAGGATTAGGTGATATTTTTTCAGTACGTATTGCTGGAAATATAGTAAACACTGATATATTAGGCAGTATGGAATTTGCATGTAAGGTAGCAGGTTCTAAACTAATAGTTGTATTAGGCCACACAAAATGTGGTGCAGTTAAAGGTGCATGCGATCATGTAGAGATGGGAAATTTAACAGAGCTGTTATCAAAAATTCAGCCTGCTGTATATCAGGAAAAAGAAACAAAAAAAGACAGAACTTCTGCTAATTATACATTTGTAGAAAACGTTGCTGAAATTAATGTAAAACGTTCTGTGAAAAGTATTATAGAGCGCAGTTATATCTTAGAACAAATGGTTGAAAATGGAACAATTGGTGTAGTTGGTGCCATGTACAATATTGAAACTGGAAATGTTGAATTTTATAAGGATGTTATGTTCATAAAAGATGAACAAAATACAGCATTTAGCGTAGTAGAATTAAGACATTAAAAAATTAAGATAAAAAAACAAGTATGATAGATGCAATTATTCCATTACTTTCTTTAATTGCTTTAGAAGTTATCTTAGGTATCGATAATATTATTTTCATTTCTATCTTATCTGATAAATTGCCAGAACACCAACGCAATAAACTTAGATATTGGGGAATTGGTCTCGCTATGGTAATGAGATTATTACTTTTAGGATTTATTTCCTGGATTTTAAAATTAGATAAAACACTCTTTACAGCATTCGATACAGATTTTTCAGGCAAGAGTTTAATATTAATTCTTGGTGGTTTGTTTTTATTGTATAAAAGTACTATAGAAATATATCATAAATCAGAAATGAAGAATGAATCTACAGTAGCTGATATTAAGACAGGCAGTTTTAAAAGATTATTAATAGAAGTAATTCTGCTTGACTTAGTATTTTCTATCGATTCTATTATAACCGCCGTAGGTATGGTTCAGGAATTATGGATAATGTACACAGCAGTAATTGTTACTGTAATTATTATGTTGATAGCATCCAAACCAATTAGTGATTTTATTAAAAAACATCCGTCATTTAAAATTTTAGCATTATGCTTTTTAATGATGATTGGTGTTTCGCTTTTAGCTGAAGGATTTCAATTTAAAATCCCAAAAGGATATATCTATTTCTCTATGGCATTTGCATTTTTAGTAGATATTATTCAAATGAGAACAATTAAAAATCCTAAAATCGAATCGAAGTAATAACTAAACTATTACTTCATCGATTTTAGCTTGGGTTTCATTTATTTTCTTCTTTTGACTTTAAGCATTAATTTTAATACTTTTAGGTATGCAAACTATCTTGTCAACGGAAGATTACATAAAGGGCATTCTGCAAAAAGATAGAATTATTTTAAGCAAAGCAATTACATTAATCGAAAGTACCAAAAAAGAAGACCAAACAATTGCAGCTGCTGTTTTAGAGTCTTGTTTAAAAACAAAAAAAGAAAGTAAGCGCATAGCCATCAGCGGTGCACCTGGCGCAGGTAAAAGTACTTTCATTAATGGATTCGGTAAAATAGTGTTAGATAATAATCAGTCAATCGCGGTGTTAGCTATTGACCCATCCAGCAGTATCAGTAAAGGTAGTATTCTAGGTGATAAAACTCGAATGGAAGATTTGATTAGCAATGAAAACTGTTTTATCAGGCCCACAGCAAGCAACAGTAATTTAGGCGGTGTTTCGCGCACCACACGCGAAACAATTTTATTATGCGAGTCGTTTGGCTTCGATTATATTTTTGTGGAAACAGTCGGCGTTGGTCAATCAGAAACACTTGTAAAAAACATGACCGATTTGTTTGTATTATTATTACTGCCAAATTCTGGAGATGAATTGCAAGGCATAAAACGTGGTATCATGGAAATGGCAGATATTATTTTAATCAACAAATCAGATGGCGAAAATAAAATAGCAGCAAAAATTGCTGCTACACAAGTAAAACATGCATTGCATTTATTTGCATCAAATGAAAAAGACTGGATAACGCCAGTAATAAGTATTTCTTCCTTAGAAAAAACTGGATTTGATGAATTGCAAAAAAGTATAGATGCTTATTTTCAAAAAATGGAAATGTCCGATTTTATTTCCAACAACAGAAACCAGCAAGATTTATACTGGTTTGAAGAAGCAATACTAGATGAATTACAGCAACTATTTTCACAAGACACTTCTGTTCAATCTGTTAAAATGGCATTGAGAGAGAAAATTAAAAACAAGGATATAAGTGCTGTCAATGCAGCAAAGTTCTTAGTACAAAAGTTTGCTGAAAAATAATATCATTATTTCACTGTATCTACACCATCTACAAAAAACTTAGTGTCACCTTGCCAAGGTAGGTTTTTTACTTTTTCTTTATAGTGAAGACGTAATATTTGTCCTTCTTTGCTTTTCAACAAATCGGCAATGGAGTCATTTCTTACAGAAAATTTCCAGATATTATTGGCAATCGTATTTCCAGGCAACGGATTGATGCCACCTAAATTTAAATCGCCTTCGTATGTTTTGAATACATAACCTTTCTCTGAAAATTTCATTAGCATACCTGCGCGACTGCCTTCGCTGTATGTGTAGTTAAAATACAAATATGTACCTGCTAAAACA
>JANNVS010000091.1:0-2150 GCA_031414515.1 Sphingobacteriales bacterium
TTGCTTATTTCATCTTTCACCACACCGGATATACTACCAAGTAGTACTTCTTTGTGTCGTATACCAATGTTTAGAGTCTTGCGTGCATTTCTATAAGTAATATAGAAAGAGGTATTTGACCATTTTAGTATTTTCATCACATTATCCAGTTCCTTCTTTAAGAAAAGTAACGTCTCTTTTACTTTTTCTTTAAGTAATAAAGTAGCAGTAGTTTTATTATTTCGTGCCATCGTAGGCTTTGCCACTAGATCCAGATAATTGGTAAATACCGAATTGAATGTGGTAAGATATGCAGCATCCACACCATAAGGAGCAAGAACGGCCTGATGTGTAGTCAGTAAATTAACAACCGTTTGTGTATGTGCAATAAATTCATGATCGCGCATAGTACGTAATTTGGTAAAGCTTACATCCACCGAAGTAAAATATCATTATTGTGTACACTGTCAAAAAATGCTTTAATAATACCCGATGCTGCTTCCACTAAATTCGCTAACAAGTCGCGTTGGTCTTTTTTGTCTAGAGTAATACCTGTTCGGTCTAAAGTTTGTTCCATCACCAGTTGCTCTGTGTTGCCCAGCAGTATTAGGTATTGGTTGTAGGTAGTATTCAAACCTACGTTGGAGTTAATAACGGCGATGTTTACATCGCATACAGCCTTTACTGTTTTAAACATGGAAATGCTGTTTTCGATTTCCTTTCTCATTTTATTTAATTTTATAAAAGAACGGAATTGTTCTTTCAATAATAAGAACGAAAACAACCGTTTAAAAAGTATAAAACCCAATATTATTTAACTCAATTTAATGTATGTGGTAAATATGTTATAAGTTAATTTCTTTTAAACTATCATAATAAATAACCGTTCACTCATTAAAATGACCGTTTACTCAATTTATCAATTTGAATAATTTATTTCAATTTAGTTTTGGGTGAATTCTTAAAAAATCTAAACGATTAAATTATGAAAAACTCGAAAAAAATAGTACTCATAATTCTATTGACAGTAGCTGTTAGTGGATATTCTAAAGGTCTAATAAAGAATGACACCTTGCTTACAAGGCAGTGGCTGAGAGAAACTGATACAACGGCTTTAAGAGACTTTTATACTTCAAGTTTTTTACACATTAAAAATACCACAGGTAGAGTTATATTAAACGGTACATTTAAAAACATCTATAAACCTTTTTTAACGCGTTCAATTGTAGCGGACAAAGGAATAGTAAAGATGGGTACTGGATTTTCCTTGAATGTAGATGACAAAGAAGCTACTTTAAGTGCTACTTATTCAAAATCTATTTTTCAAAAAAAATATCCGATTATACTGAGTCTTGGTTTTAATAGTGTAATTGACCCTGAAAAAAACTTTGCCAGTCTATTCTTAGGAAACAAGGCAGATTATGGCTTTGGAGGCAATGTTCGTCTTACTGGCTTTTATAGATTTAATTCTATCTTTCATGCTAAAGATAAAAGTATTCTAAGTACAATAAAATATAAAGAAGAATTAGAAATTTATAAAGAATTAGTAGCTGAAAAAAGCAGGTTTATAGATTACATTAAATTGTATACTCAATTAAAGGAGAATGAAGGAAAGATTATTGCATTTATTGATACAAATAAATTATCTGTTTCCGAAGATACAGCAACTTACACATTAAGTAAGATAATTGGAGATAATAAAGAAAGTACTGTCAAAGAGTTCTACAATCAGAATAAAATTAATGATTCTTCCAAGATAAGTGTAAAAAACTTAATGGAACTTAAAATTAAAATTAGTGATACACTTCAAGCTATTGAAAAAAATGTCAAAGAATATGTAGACTTTGCAAACAACAAAAAGAATACTTCTGCAACTGATTATGCCAGAGAAAAAGTAATTAAATATCAACTCGAAAATATAAACACCAGCACCACCGGGTTCTCACAATATTTCTGGGATATAAATTTTAGTTTTGATAGAAGAAAATATGTAGCCCTTGATGTTTCAGCAATAACTTCTGATTTTGATTCATTAGACGATAAAATAAAATCAAAACAAAAAAGCACAATTTGGGGGATTGATTTTTCTCCATTCAATAGATTACACTTTAGTACTAGATTTTTAAGCTATATAAATTTTAATATTAAATGGAATTATAGCAGCACCTACT
>JANNVS010000092.1:0-7409 GCA_031414515.1 Sphingobacteriales bacterium
TGGTGGACAAAAACAACGCATTTCTATTGCACGTTCATTATTAAAAAATCCTGAGATAGTTTTACTCGATGATTGTTTATCAGCTGTAGATGCAAAAACTGAAAAAATTATTTTAGACAACCTCAATACTACCTTATATGATAAAACTGTTATTTTTATTACACATAGAATATTTGCAGTAATGAACTTTGATAAGATTTTAGTTTTAGAAAATGGAAGCATTGCAGAACAGGGAAATCATATTGAATTGATGGAACAAAAAGGTATTTATTATGACTTGTATCAACTGCAACAACTACCTGAAAATAGTGAAGTTTAAAATTGTTTAAAGTTGTTATTAACATTGGTTTTAAGTTGTTAACTACTTAATTAGTAAAGTTGTTTTTTTTGAAATATTATTGTGAATACTAAAAATGATAAAAGTGGAGAACGAAAAAAATTTTGACAAGAATGGTGTGTACTCAAAAAGAGTAAGAGCTGGAAAAAGAAGAACATATTTCTTTGATGTAAGGACTACCAGAGCAAATGATTATTACTTAACTATTACTGAAAGTAAAAAAAGAGAAGATGATACGTATGAGCGACATAAAGTCTTTATTTACAAAGAAGATTTTATGAAGTTTCTGAATGCAATGCAGGAAACAATTGACTATATCAAAACTGATTTATTACCTGATTACGATTTTGATGCACACAATCATGACGATTACGAAGAAGGTCAATACTACAAACAAGAAAATACCACTTCAGAAAACAAACAAATAGAAGAAAAAATAGAATTAACAGATGAAGTGGTACAAGAAGAAAAAATAGCAGTTGAGGTTCCTGTCATTCCAACTAATGAGTCTGTAAATTCAGATGACGTAGAAAAATGGGATTAAAACGCTAACAAATACTTACAAAAAAAATGGTTGTCATTTTATGACAACCATTTTTATGTCGTATCCTTTAATAAGTATACCCAATAAATATTCACTTCCAATCTAAAAAATCAAGAATCTTAAACGAATATATTGTCGTGATTCTGATTAAGTAAATATACTATGCTAGTGCATTTGCAACTAATTCAGCTGCTTCTGATAATAATATGGCTGATTGAACTTTTAATCCTGATTCTTCAATCTTTTTTTTAGCAATATCCGCGTTGGTGCCTTGTAAGCGTACAATTATCGGAATATTAATAGTACCTATATTTTTATAAGCTTCTATTACACCTTCTGCAACTCTGTCACAACGTACAATGCCGCCAAAAATATTGATTAAAATAGCTTTTACATGTTCATCTTTTAAGATGATTCGGAATGCCTTCTCTACACGTTCTGCATTGGCAGTTCCACCTACATCTAAAAAATTTGCCGGTTCGCCACCACTTAACTTAATAATATCCATAGTTGCCATTGCCAAACCTGCGCCATTTACCATACAGCCAACATTTCCATCTAATTTTACATAATTCAAATCTGCTGCACTTGCTTCCACTTCTGTTGGGTCTTCTTCCAAAAAATCACGTTGTGCTTCCAAATCTGGGTGACGGAATAATCCATTATCATCTAAATTTACTTTAGCATCTACAGCAATTATTTTATCATCTGATGTTTTTAAAACTGGATTAATTTCAAACATACTTGAATCTGATATTTCATACGCTTTATATAACCGTAGTACGAAATCAACCATTTCCTTGAATGCATTTCCAGTTAATCCTAACTTAAATGCAATTTGCCGAGCCTGAAATGGCTGTAAGCCTATTGTCGGATCTATCCATTCTTTAAAAATCTTCTCTGGTGTATTTTCAGCTACTTCTTCTATATCCATTCCACCTTCTGTAGAATACATGATAACATTGCATTCTTTATTTCTGTCTAAAAGTACAGACATATAGAATTCTTTTATCTCAGAGATTCCTTTATAATAGGCATCTTCACCAATAAAAATTTTATGAACAACTTTTCCTTGAGCTCCAGTTTGTGGTGTGACCAAGGTCATGCCTAATATTTCAGAAGCTTTTTCCTTTAATGCTTCTAGATTTTTAGCAAATTTTACGCCGCCACCTTTGCCTCTACCACCAGCATGCACTTGTGCTTTTACAACCACACCTTCATTACCAGTTCGTACAGAGATTACTTTCCAGGCTTCAATTGCTTGCTCCACAGTTTCAGCTACAATGCCTTCCTGTACTTTTATGCCAAATTGTTTTAATAGTTCTTTTCCTTGATATTCGTGTAAGTTCATGACGCAAAAGTAGAAAGTAAAAAGTAAAAAGTAAAAAGATTCTTATTAATTTTAGTTTTTACCTATAATTGCATAAAATTTCCATATAAAAGCATCCATAGACATATTAAAACGAAAACAAAATCTGGAATTGCTGGTTCATTTGCATCCTTATTGTTTTACATATGCTATAATTGATATGGAAATAAATCAGATAGTAGATTTTGACACAAAGATACTCGGATTGCCAAATGATAGGTTTTTACCTATTGAAACTATTACATACTGGTTTACTGAGCACCAGGAGATTTTTAGTTTGCCTTTTAAGACAAGTAAAGTAGCTGTGCATTCACCACAATTTTCTGTTTTGCCTGACAAAACGGATAAGCCAGGTGAAATATTCAAATTGTTAGGATTTTCTGATACCGATGATATTACTTATCTGAAACAAAAGATAAGTAGTACTTTTTACGTTTATTATTCATTATCAGACAAAACTATAAATTATATAGAAAATCATTTATTGAATGTGGAATTTTATTGTATCGATTTTGGATTATTGAATTTCTATAATAATAAACTTTCTTTCAAAAACTATTTGGCTGCAAATCTATATGGCGAAGAGTTAACCATTATTTACAAGAAAGATGCAAGTAATTTTTATTATAATAAATTTTCGGTGAAAACTAAAGAAGATTTATTGTATTACTTGAGATTAGCCTACGAACAACTGGAGTTAGATTTGAATGAATTTCCATCTTATTTATATGGATTTATTGAAGAAAAATCTCCTATGTATTCTAATACTTATGGCTATATTCGCAATTTTGAAATTGACAGAACGTTAAAAAACACATTGCCTTACTTGTATGGTGTAGAAGAAATTCCGTTGCATTATTATATTAATTTATTAGGATTAGGTTTATGAGAATCATTTCAGGAACACTAAAAGGAAGACGTTTTTATCCACCGAAAAATATACCAGCGCGACCAACAACCGATTTTGCTAAAGAAGCTTTGTTTAATATTTTGAATAATACTTTTGATTTTTCTGAAGTAAAATTTTTGGATTTATTTGCTGGCACTGGTAGTTTAGATATGGAAATGTTTTCGCGCGGTTGCACAGATATTACATCTGTAGATATGAGTAAGATAAGTTTGGGTTTTATTAAAAAGATGAGTGAAGAAGTGCAGATTCTGAATCATAAAATTATTTTGGGTGATGCGATACAATATGCAAAAAATTGTACACAACAATATGATTTAATATTTGCTGGACCACCATATGCTTTAGAAGTGATTGACGAAATTCCGAATATTATTTTTGAAAAAAAATTACTGAAAGAAAACGGCTGGTTTATTTTAGAGACTTCGCCTAGGCATGATTTTACTAAACATGATAAGCTATTAGAAGTGCGCAATTATGGACAAACACATTTTTGGTTCTTTGGTGATGAAACAAATAAAGAAGATGAAAGTGAAAAACAATGAAACGATTCTATTCAAATAACATTCAAAATGATTTCATTTACTTAGAAAAAGAAGAAGCGCAACATTGCACAAAAGTATTGCGTGGAAAAGTTGGTGACAAAGTAGAAGTTTTAAATGGAACCGGAATTTTGTATGAAGGCATAATTTCTTCTATTCAAAAATATGAAGTGCTGATTTCTATTCAGAAAATTATTAAGGAAGAAAAAGAGAATTCAAACAAACTTTCTATTGCAATTTGTCCAACTAAAAATCCAGCGCGTTTAGAATGGTTTTTGGAAAAAGCAACCGAAATTGGCATCGACAAAATTTATCCAATTATATCAGAACGAACCGAAAAACAAACTATAAAAATGGAACGTTTACATCAAATTATTATTTCGGCAGCTAAACAAAGTGGTCAATTATTTTTTCCAACGTTGCATACTATTCAAACATTAAAGTCATTCATTAATTCTACAACTCTACAATTCGACAATTATTACATAGCACATTGCGAAGACAAAAAACAGCATTTAAAAAACGTGTATAAAAAAGATGAAAAAGCATTATTGCTGATTGGACCAGAAGGTGATTTTAACAAAGAAGAAATTTCAAGCGCAATTAACAAAAATTATATTCCAGTTTCATTAGGAAATTCTATTTTGCGTGTAGAAACGGCTGGCGTTGTAGCGTGCACGATTGTTGGAATGATGAATGAATAATCGTCATTGCGAACGAAGTGAAGCAATCTTTTGAATTCAACAGATTGCTTCGTGCCTCGCAATGACGTAAACTAAGAAAATTATGAATTACAAATTAAAAATACTTTTCTCTTTACTAATAACTTGTAACTTTTTACATATAACTTCTGCTTTCTCACAAGTAAAGACCACAGCAAAAATTGGATTATTGAAATACAAAGGTGGTGGTGACTGGTATGCAAATCCAACATCGTTGCCAAATTTAGCAAAATTCTGTAATCAACAACTCAACTTAAATTTAAGCAGTAATATTGATGAGGTTGAATCTGGTAGTATTGAATTATTTAATTATTCATTTATTCACATTACTGGACATGGAAATATAATATTTACTGACCAAGAAATTGACAACCTTCGTTCTTATTTAATCGCTGGTGGCTTTCTACATATTTCAGATAATTTTGGACTCGATCCTTATATCCGAAAGGCAATGAAAAAAGTATTTCCAGAATTGGATTTTGTAGAATTGCCTTTTTCACATCCAATCTATCATCAAAAATATGATTTTCCGAATGGCTTGCCTAAGATACATGAACATGAAAAAAAATCTGCGCAAGGATTTGGTATTCTATATCAAGGAAAATTAGTTTGTTTTTATGACTTTGAATGTGACTTAGGTGATGGTTGGGAAGATCAATCTGTCCATAAGGACTCTGAAGAAACACGTCAAAAAGCGTTGAAAATGGGTGCGAATTTAGTTCAGTATGCTTTTACCAGATAGGTATAAAAAAATCCTCAATTATTACTAATTGAGGATATGATTTATTTTAAAAAAATAAACGATTTGCTTAATGATGATCTTTATCTATAATTTTGTCTTTTGCCAACAGAATACCAAATCCTAATATTAAGATTGCAACCATAAAGAAATAGAAAACTCCTGATTGAGGAATTGTCATTAATTTACCAGTATTGTAATCTAAGTTTGCTGAAGTATTTAGGTATAAAAAGATGGATACAATTAAATAAATTGTGCCTAAAACACATAAAATTGCTCCAAATACTTTAGTTAATTTTGCCATCGATTTTTAATTTCTACAAATTTAAGCATTCTACAGAAATTCTGCACTAAATCTATCAACATAAAATTAAAATAATATACGCTATATCGTGCTGACTACTTTTACTCTTGAAGCAACGAAAATTGCAAGTAAACCTACTGCAACTGACACATAACCAACGTAATGAAAATTCTCAATTCTTCCATTTATTCCCTGACTGACAATCAGACCACTTGTTATGGATGCAATACCTGTTCCTAATTCCATACAAGCAGAGCGCATACTCATAAAACCGCCTCTTTTTTCAGGTGTGGTTGCTGCAGACATCAACGTATAAGCAGGAATCATTCTGCCTGCAGCTAATATGAAAAAAACTGCGCAAACAAATATAGCAACAGGAATTTCCACTTTATTGATATGTGTACTCGCAATTATTGGTATAAATGACAATAAAACTAAGACCACAAAAGATGGAAAATTTCCTTTTTTATCCGATAATTTTCCAATAAATGGCGATGTGGCAATGGTACAAATTCCACCAACAGCATACATAATCGGAATCAAATCTTCATTAAAACCTACATTATTTACCATATAAGGCACTATAAACTGAATCACAACGTAATGACTATATACTAATAAAAAAGCCAAGAGTAATGCCATCACCTGGTTGTAATCTTTTAAAATGTTACGAACTGTAATGAATGGATTTTTAATTGGAATTTTATTCTTTAGATGTGTATTGATAGCTGGAATCCAAACAATAATAGCAATTAAAGCAAATAAAGAAATGATTGCTAAAACTTTAAACGGCATTTGTATATTAAATTGTTTTGCCAAAAACAAACCAGCTGGAACACCTGTAATTGCTGCTACTGCAAATGAAAGTGAAATAATACTCATTGCCGTGGCGCGTCGTTCGTATGGAATAATATCGCTGACGATTGCCACGCAAACACCACCAACAATACCACCAAAGATGCCTGTAAATCCGCGATACAAAATCAATAAATTAAAATTATAGGCGAAACCACATAAGGCAGTTCCTATAATGAAACCTATAAAACTAAAGACTAATAATTTTTTTCTATCGAACTGATCCATAATAGATGCAGACAAAAAACCGGAAATACCAGCAACAATAGAATATACTGAAACTACTACTGTAGAATGTACCGGTGAAACCTTAAATGTTGTCATAATGATATTGCCTAATGGCATCAGCAACATCGAATCCAAGGAAGCCAGATAACAAATAAATGCCAGTAGGAAAACAATTAAAAATTCATTCTTTTTGCCATGTGGCAAATTACTTTCTTCTAATACTAAACTATCTACGCTATCCATGTTTCTTAATTGATGAATTATACAATTGTACAATTCTTTAATTCTACAATTTTCTCACTCCATCTACAATTTCTGCCAAGTAAAAATCTGCTTTAAATCCTGTTTTTTCTGCATATTTTTTGTCAACATACGAAATAAATCGCTCGGTTTTATCTTTTTCTACTAAGGCAATGCAGCAACCGCCAAAACCAGCGCCAGTCATACGTGCGCCAATGCAACCATCAAAATGCGTGCTGAAATGTACAATCATATTTAATTCAAAGCCACTTACTTCATAATCAGTATCTAAAGAAATATGCGATTCGGTTAATAATTGTCCGAATGCTTCAATCCTACCATTTTTCAATGCATCAACAGCATGAACAACGCGTTTGTTTTCTAAAATAGCATGTTTTGCGCGCTGATATAAGGTGTCATCTTTTAAATACGCTAAAGAAATTTCGTGTACATGGCATAAATCGTCTGCAATATCAAACTTGCGCAATACTTCAAACGCAGCATCGCATTCACTTCTGCGTTCATTGTATTTGGATTCAGCTAAGGCACGTGCTTTATTAGAATTGATAATGATGAGTTGATACTCTTTAAAATCTGATGGAATATATTCGTATTCTAATGT
>JANNVS010000093.1:0-9038 GCA_031414515.1 Sphingobacteriales bacterium
TGCATCCTGATTTTTGGCGAACAGGCATAGCACAAGAAGCTGTAATTTGTATTCTTGATTTTGCATTCAACACATTAAATTTCCATAGCTTAGAAGCTATTATAGATCCAGAAAATACTGCTTCAAAAAAAGTTTTAGAAAAAAATGGATTTGTAAAAGAAGCACATTTCAAAGAAAACTATTTGCTCAGTGACAAATTTTTAGATTCAGGAGTCTATTCGTTGTTGAAATCGAATTATAATAAATTTATCACAGAGTAACACAAAGATTTTAAAGAGATAATTCTTAGTTTCTTATGTGACTATTTATTTCGTTTGAAACTCTGTGTTTCTCTGCGTAACTTTGTGATACAAAAAATAAAATGAAATTTGACGATTACCATATAAACGAAGATATAAAGTACAACTTAGAAAAATTAGGTTTCCGAAAACCGACAGATATTCAATACAAATCAATTCCGCCAATTTTGCGTGGTGAAGATGTATTGGCAATTGCGCAAACTGGTACTGGAAAAACCGCTGCATTTGCGATTCCAATTATTCATTTAATTCACGAAAAAAAATCATCGAAACGAACAGATTATGTGAAGTGTATTGTGTTAGCACCAACGCATGAATTGGCTTTACAAATAACAGAAGTATTTGAAAAAATCGCAAATAAAACGCGTGTAAAAATCGCTTGTATATTTGGTGGTGTTGACCAGCAGCCGCAAATTGATACTTTGTATAAAGGTGTTGATATTGTGATTGCAACACCAGGTAGAATGTTCGATTTACATAGTCAAGGTGTGCTGGATTTAAGTAAGATTGATATTTTGGTTTTAGATGAAGCAGACCACATGCTGGACTTAGGTTTTATTCGCGACATACAAGATATGATTCATTTTTTACCGAAGATCAGACAGACTTTATTTTTCTCTGCAACGATAAATGAGAAGATAAAAAAACTGGCGTATTCTTTAGTAAGTGATGCGATTAGAATTCAGATTTCGCCAAAAGATCCGGTTTCCAGAAATATACAACATGCGGTTGTTTTTATTGAAACAGATGATAAACGTTTTTTCTTAGAACGCATTATCAACGAGCATCCTGATAGTAAAATTTTAATTTTTGTAAGAACAAAAGTACGTGCCGAACGTGTAGCGAAAGCAATGGAAAGAGTAGATATTAAAAGTCTTACCATGCACAGCGACAAAGACCATGAAGAACGCACGAAAGTGATGAATGCATTTAAAAAAGGTACTACCAAAATTTTAATTGCTACAGATATCAACGCGCGTGGCATTGATATTCCGAATGTAGATTATGTAGTAAATTATGATTTGCCTGAAGAACCTGAAAACTATGTACATAGAGTTGGAAGAACTGGACGTGGTGATAAAAAAGGACAAGCCATTACATTTTGCAGCAGCGAAGAAAAACCTGTTTTAAAAATAATTGAAACATTTTTACACAATCCAATTCATGTAATACAAATTGATAAAGAAGACAGAGCTGCTACTATAGAATTTGCCAAAGACAATGTAGTGAAAGAAGATTTAAATGCATTGCTTCGCGAAGTGGAAGAATTGGAATTGAAGAAAAAGAAAAAAAAGAAGAAGTAAGTTGAAAAAGTATTTACTTAAATCATCATTTATATTTTTACTGATTTTTACAGTACTTCTAATAATCTTAGCAATTAGATACTTTATAATTATCAATAGTCCAAATTTTTATGGAGAATTTGGTATGGGTTTCGCTATAATTATTATTTTATTCTTGATTATTTATTTTTCAATAATGACTTATAAAAGTTATTTAAATTATAAAGATGAAGAAGACACTACAACTTTAGTCTTGGTTTTTATTTTTGGAATTTTGCCAATAGCATTTTTACTATTTTGGTATATAGTTACATTATTTGAAAAATAGCAATTAATATATTATAAAGCGTTGTTCGGTTTAAATTAATTTCATTTTTTTTATAACTACTTGATTACTAAAATCAACTTTTGTCACTTTTTTTCTTAGTCAAAAAAAGTAACCAAAAAAGACAAGGCAAAAATATCGCTCCACGCTGATTGCCATGCTTTGCTGGCGATTTTTGCCATACCACGCTTCTTTTCATACTGCATAATTCAATATTCTGGTTATTATTTTTATGCAATACAAACCGCACACGGGTTATTATTTAAATATGCCTTTCTGCATGGTAAGAAGAACGCACCATTGGTCCGCTTTCTACATAAGGAATTCCTAAGGACAAACCAATTTCTTTAAAGTGCGCAAATTTATCAGGATGAATAAACTCAGCTACTTCGATATGCATTTTTGTCGGTTGTAAATATTGTCCAAGCGTCACTACATCGCAACTATGATTTTTTAAATCTTGTAAAATCTCATAAACTTCTTCATCGGTTTCGCCTAAACCTAACATAATGCCACTTTTGGTGCGTTTGCCATAATCTTTCGTGCGTTGTATTTGCTCTAAGCTTCTTTCGTATTTTGCTTGTGGTCTTACTTTTTTGTATAAACGCTTCACCGTTTCCATATTATGAGAAACTACTTCTTGTCCAGCAGAAATCATAAGTTCCAACGCATTCCAATCTGCTTTTATATCTGGTATTAATGTTTCGATTGTTATTGTTGGAGAAAGTTCTTTTACCATTTTCACCGTATCGTGCCAAATTTGTGCGCCTTTATCAGGCAACTCATCTCTGTTTACTGATGTAATTACAGCGTGCTTTACCTGCATCAATTTTATTGCTTCTGCTACACGTTTAGGTTCATCGTAATCTATAAATTTTGGTCTACCTGTTGCCACTGCACAAAAACCGCAAGAGCGAGTACATACGTTGCCCAATATCATAAATGTTGCCGTACCAGCTCCCCAACATTCGCCCATATTTGGACAATTTCCACTTTCGCAAATGGTGTGCAATTTATATGTATCAACTAAATTTCTAACTTTTTTATAATTCTCACCAATCGGAATTTTTACTTTCAACCAGGTTGGTTTGCGAGGTCTTGATGTTATTGTTTCTATTTCAAACATTTATTCTTCAATATTTACCATTTGACATTCTTATCGTTCTTTTCGTTTACCCATTAAAAAACCAACAAAAACGCTTGGGTATAAATACTTGTTTTTATCAACCATTACTGGCACTTTTTTATAATAAAAATCGGAAGCTACACCAATTTCCAATGCCTTAATAAAACTTTCATTTTTACCAAAATCAAATTCCATTCCAACCTCTAAATGCAAGCCTGGCAGAATTTTTAATTTCCATCCTTTTCCAAAACCAGATGCACCAACAATTCTATCGTAGTCCAAGAAACTATTGTCAACTCCTTCTACAAATGTAACATCAACCAAATCATCTTCATTTGCAGTAGTCAATGGTTTCGGAATAACTCTTAGTGAGTAGGGTTTTAAAATTGACAATGAAAGACCTCCAGCATATTTAAAAAATAACTGAACTCCATGTCTTTTACCTTTTTCAGCCAATAAAAATTTCTGTCCTACACCACCATAAAATGAAAATAAGGTGTTTTGTTTTCCAAATACAAATGGCTTAAATCCATCTCCACCAAAGAGACCACCACCGCCATATTGAGATTGCTGACGCACTTGTTTTGGATGTAAGAAATAAGAAAACTGAACCTGAAATAATAAGCTTCTTTTATAGCGTTTATTTTTTGTAAACTCGGCGCCAAAACTAAATCCATCACTTCGTAAACGTGCACCTGCTGCCCACGTCTTCTTATATAATACAGAATCTCTGTTCAAATCAGAATCTGTTCTTCTGCTTTGTGCCTTTGCAGGAACTAAAGAAAAAACAGAAAAAAATAGAAAAAGAATTTTGAATATATTTTTCATTATCATTATGACGCTAAAATGGCTAATTTAGTTTAAAGTTAAAAATATTTTTTCAACATGCTTACATCAAAAATAGAATATTTAGGTGAATTACGTACCCAAGCTACGCATTTGCTTAGCGGCAATCAATTGATTACCGATGCGCCACTTGATAATCATGGCAAAGGTGAAGCCTTTTCACCAACAGATTTAATCGTTACTGGATTAGGTGCTTGTATGATTAGTATAATGGGTATTAAATTATTAGGTACTCAAAAGGATATAAAAGGTGCTACTGCAGAAGTAAAAAAAATTATGTATTCTGAGCCTCGAAGAATTGGCGAAATTCATATTTCTATAAATGTACCTGATAATGACTTTTCAGAAAAAGAAAAGCAACTATTAATAAATGCTGCTCATGCCTGTCCTGTGGCAAAAAGTTTACATCCAGATATCAAACAATTAATTGAGATTAATTTTTGTTGAAAACTCTTCTTTTAAATCATTTATCATGATGGAAGTATGACTGGCATTGTAAAAAGGTTGACCATCCTTGAAAGCTATCAATTGCGGAGACTGATGTTCGATTCCAGATTCTGTTGAAATTAAACTGGAAATAGAACGATAATTCAATAAATCTAAATAATAAATTGGAAACTCTAAACGCCAGTCACGCTCTATCCTGTTTTTTACCATCGTACTGGTTGAACAACGAGTACTATGTTTAAATACTGCAAATAGACTATTGCTGGAAATTAAATCCATAAATTGTTTCTCAGACGTTAAAATTTCCCAGTTCATAGAAAATTAAACGCTTTTTTTCTTCGTTTGTTCGTATTTAACTTTCGTCCATACAGGACAACCTGTACCCTTGTGGCAAGAAGTCATTGCCAAAATTAATACCGTACTGAATAGTACAAAAAGAGTTTTTTTAGTTTGAGTCATGTTGTTTACGTTTATTTATCTACGCAAATTTATATCTTTTATTGCACTTACGCACGTTCCCTTTACTTTTATTAACAATTTAACTATTCAATATTTATTCAGATATTGGGTACATCTGTGTATAAATTGTCTTATGTTGCCTTTAATCAAACTTATATATTAGCACATGAAACATTTTCATTTTATAGCTATTGGTGGTGCAGTAATGCATCAATTGGCATCACATCTAAAGAATCAAGGCAATATTATTTCAGGATCTGATGATGCAATTTATGAGCCTGCTAAAACAAATCTGGAAAAACTAGGGCTATTACCTAAACTCATTGGTTGGTTTCCTGAAAGGATAACTACGAATATAGATGCCATTATTTTAGGAATGCATGCTAAGGCAGATAATCCTGAATTAATGAAAGCGCAAGAACTCGGATTGAAAATATATTCTTTCCCAGAATTTATATTTGAACAATGTAAAAATAAAACTCGCATTGCAGTTGCTGGTAGCCATGGTAAAACATCCATTACTTCTATGATAATGCACATGCTACGTGTAAACGATAAAGAATTTGATTATTTAGTCGGTGCAAAATTTGATGGCTTTGATTTTATGGTGAAGACTTCTGAAACTTCTACTTTAATGGCTATTGAAGCTGATGAATATCTGACTTCACCGTTAGATTTAAGAAGTAAATTTTTACATTATCATCCACATATTGCGATTATTTCTGGCATAGCCTGGGATCATATTAATGTATTTCCAACCTTTGAAGAATATTTAGAAACATTTAGGAAATTTATTTTAAGCATACAACCAAATGGTTATTTAATCTATAATGATGAAGATGAAGAATTAGTAAGAATGATCAATGAATTGAAACCAAGAATTAATTTAATTCCGTACAAACCATTTGATTTTAAATCCGAAAACGATGAAAGCATTTTATTGTATAATGAAAAAGAGTTCTCCATTAATGTTTTTGGTTCGCATAATTTTGCCAATTTAAAATCTGCTTTTGAAGTTGGAAAAATATTAGGTATACAAGAAGAAAAAATACTCGAAAGTTTCCAAACATTTCAAGGTGCTGCAAAACGATTGGAAAAAATATACGATGACAAAGAAAAACAACTGACTATTTTTAGAGATTTTGCACACGCGCCAAGCAAAGTGAAAGCAACCGTAAAAGCAGTGCGTGAGCGCTACCAAACCAGAAAAATAATTGCTGTTTTTGAATTACATACTTATAGTTCGTTGCAGGAAAATTTTATTGAACATTACGCACACTCATTAATTTTCGCTGATGTTAAAATTTTATTCTTAGATGAAGAAGCCTTAAAAATAAAGAACAAACAAGATTTAGATGAAATTTGGCTAAAAGAGCAATTTGCTGATGATACTATTTTAGTTTTTAAAGACACTGGAAAATTAAGAGAAAAAATCTTACTCGAATCTACAACCAACTGTGTCATTTTATTAATGAGTTCAGGAGATTTTGGTGGAATGAAAATTGAAGAATTGTTAAAGTAATTTATATTTAATTTATTTAGTTGCTGAATACAAATGATAAATTCAGTTTTGTTTAAAATTATTATTCATTTCTTTGGAAACTAATCTTTAACAATCTTTGTGGTATGTATTTTATCAAAGTTATCTGTAAATTGTAAAATATAAATTCCATTAGCAAACTGTGAAAGATCTAACTGTATTTTATTTAATCCTTTTATCAAAGAAACATTTTTTGTAATTATAATCTTTCCTAAAACATCGTACGCAGCTAATTTGGCACTAAAAGAAGAAAATGCTTGAATATCTATATTTAAAAATCCTTCTGTAGGATTTGGATATACATTGCCAAAACCAGTAACAACGACAGACCCAATTGGAATATTGATTACGTAACTGTATTTATACGTTGCATCATTGTCAATAATTTTAAGTCTGTAATAATTATTACCAATCACAGGATTTGTATCAAATAATTCATAACTTAAATTAACTATGCTATTACCAGCTGCTTGCTTTTCACCTATATAGAACCATGTTAATCCACCATCTAAAGATTTTTCTACAATAAACTTATTTGTATTTATCTCTGAAGCAGTCACCCAATCTAATCTATTTTTTTCTCCAACATTAGTACCTGTAAATGAAACCAATTCAACTGGTAATACTTCATAAGGGAAACGAACTGGATGGACATAAAATGTAGAAAATCCATTAATAGTAAATTCTACCTTATAATCTGAATTATAGGAACTGAACTGTGATCCAATCCAGTTAGGATGCGTATTATTATAGCCATTATCTACAATTCCTTCTCCATTTAAAGCATTATTATTAAAAATGTTATTATTTGGTCCGTCAAAAGTTTGTCCGCCTCCACCAGGAAATTTAGAAACTCTTAATTCAGGCAGTACTGCAAAATCATAAGTTGTTCCATTGCAAACCCTTACTAAAGAATCATATTCATTCGAAGTAAAGTAAAAGGTGACTTTTGCAAAAATGGAACCAATATCTGGTTTTATACTCCAATATCTACCTAAGTAAGGTTGTAAATCTCCATAACGATTATTATAAACAGATGGCGTATTAAAAGGCGATGTTACCACAGGTCTTCTGATACAAACTTCCGTATTTCCTAAAGAAAGTGAAGAGTATGTGGCTCCTGATAAATCTTCTATTTTACATACAATCTTTCCCGTTGCATCAAAATAAGTATATGTATTTCCATCCGCTATTGGGCAAGTAAAACAACTTGATGTATCTAAAGTTATTGTATTTACATCATTGGGTGCTAATCGAATTGTATCTAAAGTAATATCACTACAAGCACCATTTATTACACTCCATTGATAGATGCTCGTAACAGTTCCCCAAGGAATGTTATTTACGATTATAGTTGTAGCAGTAGAAGGCAAACCAGGTGAAACTGTAACACCTGCAGGCGCAGATATTTGTGTCCAAGTACCTGTACCTGTTCCAGGTGCAGAAGAATTTAATTCAACAGTAGCATTTGGAGTTCCACAAGTTGGTAATGCTGAAATGGAGGAAATTGCCTGTTCAAAATCATTTATTGTCCATGAAATCTCTACTGTAGAATAAGCAGTATCGCAATTATTTAAACCGATTATAGAAATAGTAGTAGGATAAGTAAAAATACTCTGAACGATGGTAGTACCGATTACTTTTGTAATATTCGTAGGTCTTGTCGTACTCCAAGAGGTATAACTTGTGCCTCCATCAGTTGAATATCTATATTTTGTTTGTGCCCACGATGGACCTGAAGCACCCGAAGGCACATCTACGCATAAAACACGCGCATCAGTTTCACAAACATTAGAGCCACTAACTGGTGTTGATGTTGATGGTGTACATGCAACCCAAGTTGTATGTGGAGTAATAGCAGGCATTACGACTACTGAATCGTAAACCCAGCGAGACCAACCACAACATTTATCTCTCACTCTAGCTGCAATTAAGAATGTTACAGAGTCTGTCGTTGCATTTGCGAGTGCCACTGTCGTATTTGGTCCTGCTCCAGTTCCAGTTGTCCATGCTCCAACGGCATTTCTTACAATTCCATCTTTGTATTTTCTATATCTCCACTCATAATCTGCATTAGTACCAGCAAAATCTTGATTAGGACTATTACCAGTTATTGTAAAGGTGGTTGTAGCACCTGCACATATTCTTTTAGGAGAAGTGGTAATAGCAGGAAGTGTAGTTCTATCTTGTAAAATATTTATAAAAGTAGGCCATGCGTTTTGTCCGCTTAATTTTATTGATTTAAATCCAGTTGTGACAAACTCTACTTGTGTAGTCACTGCGCCAGTTAGATTTGTAAAAGTCGTTGTATTTGGTGACTCATCATTTACAAGTGAAGCACCCATTGCTGCTAAATCGAAAACTGGGCTTAATGAAGTACCAACTGCTTTTTCAATTTCAATAAAAGAACGAGTACATCCTTTTGGACCAAAAGGAAACCGAGCTTTCAAAAAATCCGCAGCTAGATTTGGAGCAATTGGTGCAAGCGCAATATTAGTTGCTGTGATGCTAGCTCCATTTACAGCTACATAAGCAACCGCTATTCCAGGTGCACCTCTACCACCCGTACCTCCTTGCCCACCATTTCCTCCATTTCCACCATTTCCTCCTATTCCTTTAGGGCTGCAGCTTCCTGATTCTGTGGTACCAGTTATACCCGTTTCACCACCTGCTCCATTTTGACCGACACCACCAATACCACCTGTACCTGCAG
>JANNVS010000094.1:0-5106 GCA_031414515.1 Sphingobacteriales bacterium
CCTGCATTTTCATCATCATAAAACCATTTTTCAGGGTATTTCTTATCAATATCCAAAGGCATTAATCCAGAGAAAATAGCATTACGTGAATATTGAGTCGTGGTTGGCAAGATACTATAAAAATAATCTTCACTCACTTTCCTGAAATCTTCTTTTATAAGCTTTTCTATCATCTTATAATGATCGTAACGAAGATTGTCTACTAACAGAAAGAATGTTGGAATATCTTTCTTCATCGCTGGTATTACTTTGTCTTTAAATAAAGTATACGACAAGGTTGGAGTACTTTCCTTGCCTGGTTCTTTAAGCCATTTTATGTAATTTTTAGAGATAAATTTAAAAAACTCTTTATTGGCTTCGCCTTTCTGCATATCCAGAATATTTTTCATATCTGGATTGTCGGCAGTTTCTAATTCTAATTCCCAGTAAATTAATTTTTTGTATAATTCTGACCATTCCTGATGTGAATTCACATTGTTTACTTCAGTCATTATCGTTTGGAATTCTTGACGATATGAGGTTGCTGTTTTTTCTGAAACTAATTTTTTATTTTCTGTAATTCTTTTAATTGCTAATAATATCTGATTTGGTTTTACTGGTTTAATTAAATAATCAGCTATTTGTGAGCCAATTGCTTCTTCCATTATATTTTCTTCTTCATTTTTGGTAATCATCACTACAGGAATATCTTTATTGATAGCTTTGATTCTAGACAAGGTTTCCAAACCAGAGATTCCAGGCATATGTTCATCTAAAAATATCAAATCAAAGTGCTCCGTTTTGCATTTATCCAATGCATCGTGTCCATTGCTAACGGGTTCAATTTTATAACCTTTTTGCTCTAAAAAAATAATTTGTGGTTTTAATAAATCTATCTCATCATCTGCCCAAAGTATCTTAATTTCATTCATGAGTATGTTATTAGTTATTTGTTATAAGTTATAGGTTTTAATTACATTTGTATGCAATTACATATTTATATCGCAAAATACATAATTTTATTTTATTAATTAATGTGAAAATGAGTTTTTAATGTATCCTTTTGATTTATAAAAACAACTTACAAAGTTTAATGAACAAACGAAAAATATTTAACGATCCAGTTTATGGTTTTATATCAATACCATATGATATTGTTTTTGATGTAATTGAACATCCTTATTTTCAACGCTTAAGAAGAATACAGCAGTTAGGCTTAAGTTCCTTAGTTTATCCAGGTGCTACACATTCACGATTTCATCATTCCTTAGGTGCCATGCATTTGATGTATAAGAGTTTGGAAGTTCTAAAGTCGAAAGGTCAGGTTATTTCAGAAGATGAATCAAAAGCTGCTGTTTTAGCCATTTTGATGCACGATTTGGGTCATGGTCCATTTTCACATGCTCTTGAAGGTGTTTTGGTTGATAATTTGCAACACGAACATATCTCAATGTTGCTAATGAAAAATCTACAAAAAGAATTTGGTAAGCCAATAGAAATGGCAATTCAGATATTTACGAATAAGTATCCTAAAAAGTTTTTGTATCAGTTGGTTAGCGGACAATTAGATATGGATAGATTGGATTACTTAAATCGGGATTCCTTTTATAGTGGTGTTAGTGAAGGAGTTGTTGGATATGATAGAATTATTAATATGCTTGACGTACATGATGAAAATATTGTTGTTGAAGAAAAAGGAATCTACTCCATTGAAAAATTTATTGTAGCACGAAGATTAATGTATTGGCAAGTGTACTTACATAAAACAAGTTTGGTAGCGGATTTGATGTTGAAAAATGCCATCCTGCGTGCAAAAGAAATTTATAAAACAGGTCAAAAGAAAGATGTAATTTCAACTGATTTATTGTATTTCCTTTCTAATGTTATCTCTAAAAATGATTTTGATGATAAATTAGAAATGTTTGTTCAGTTAGATGATTATGATATATTTCAAGCCTTAAAAGTTTGGATGAAAAGCAAAGATGAAATACTAAAGAAACTTTCAACGGCAATAATTAATAGAAATTTATTTAAAATAGAATTTTTAGAAGAATCAATGACAAACGAAAAATATGATTCTTTGAAAGATAAATATACAGCAGATGAAATGAGATTTTTAGTATTAAGAGGAACAGCACAAAACAATGCTTACAATCTTTCAAAAGATAATATTTACATTAAATTTAAGGATGGAAGTATCAAAGAAATAACAGATATAGCTGAGCAATGGAATATTCGTTCTCTTTCAAATCCTGTAGTAAAATACTATATAGCTTACCCGAAAAAATAAGACATGACTATTAAAGAAATTGCTAATAAAATAAATGGTGTGATTGTCGGAAATGAACATCATGTAATTTCATTTCCTGCAAAAATAGAAGATGCGCTCTTTGATAATATTACTTTTTTATCCAATACCAAATACCTCGATTTTGTTTCTAAAACAAATGCTGGTTGTATTGTAATTTCAACTGAATTGTATACAGAAAAAATGAAAGGCAATTTTATCTTAGTAAAAGATGCTTATGAGTCATTTTCAAAAGTATTATCACTCTTTAACATTTCTGCCAAAAGTGAAATTTCTGACAAGGCCTTTATTCATACTTCAGCAATTATTGGCAAAAACGTACATATATATCCTTTCGTTTTCATTGGAGAAAAAGTTGCTATAGGCGACAATTGTATTGTTCATCCTAATGTTACAATAAATGCACATTGTGTAATTGGAAATAATTGTATTCTTCATTCAGGTGCTGTAATTGGTAGCGATGGATTTGGGTTTGTGCCTATTGAAGACGGTTCCTTTCATAAGATTCCACAATTAGGTAATGTAATCATTGAAGACGATTGTGAAGTTGGTGCCAATACATGTATCGACAGAGCTACTATGGGTTCTACTATCCTTAAAAAAGGAGTAAAGCTCGACAATCTGATTCAAGTTGCTCATAATGTAGAAATTGGTGAACATACCGTAATAGCTGCACAAACAGGCATTTCAGGCAGTACAAAAATAGGACACCACAACATAATTGGTGGACAAGTTGGATTTGTTGGACATATTGTTGTTGCACCTTTTACAAAGATAAATGCGCAAAGTGCAATAGCTCAAAATATAAAAAAAGAAGGGTTGGTCTTATGTGGTTCACCTGCTTTTGACATGAGACAATTCTTTAAGTCTTCAATAATTTATAAAAATTTGCCAGAATTAGATAGAAAAATGAGAGTATTGGAAGCAGAATTGATTAAGTTAAAAAATGATCAATAACCATCTAATTCTTCAGATTTTAGTTTTATATTTGTTAGGTTTTAATTATTCACTCAAATGCGCATGATTTGAATTTACAAAAGACTATTGCACGTCCAATTCAATTTTCTGGAATTGGACTACATACTGGCCTAATAGCGAATGTGACAATTAAACCTGCACCCGAAAATTTTGGAATACAGTTTTGCAGAACAGATATTAATCCATCCTTATATATTCCTGCAAAAAGTTCTAATGTATCAAATACAAATAGGAGCACAACAATAAAAAAACATGATTCAGAAGTGATAACAGTAGAACATTTACTTTCTGCATTTTACGCTTTAGGAATTGATAATATATTAATTGAAATTGACAATAAAGAAGTGCCTATTTTAGATGGCAGTTCCAAATTCTATATAGATAGTATTACCGAAAATAATATTATTGAGTTGTATCAGCCTAAAAAACTATATATTATACATGATGTGATTGAATGGAAAGATGATCAAACTGGTGCAGAGTATATTTTTCTACCACATGATGATTTTTCTGTAACTTGCTTAATTGATTTTCCTTCCAAGATGATTAAACATCAATATGCAGTTTTGAATGATATTAAAGAATATGCAGAAGAAATTGGCACCGCTAAAACTTTTTGTTTTTTACATGAAATAGAATTTTTATATAATAGAGGTTTGATAAAAGGTGGAAACTTAAATAACGCATTGGTCTTTTCAGAATCTGCATTATCCAAAGATAAAATACAATGGTTGGCTACAACTTTTCATCAGTCTGCTAATTCTATACCAGAAATGGGTATTTTGAACCCACTCTATCAGACTTTCGATAACGAAGCAGCGCGTCATAAATTATTAGATGTCATTGGTGATTTGGCTCTAACACAAACCTATTTTAAAGGGAAATTAATTGCTTATAAACCTGGACATAAATCGAATTGTAAATTCGCACAATTCCTTGTTGAAAAATATATCGATGCAATTGTTGAGCATTCTTTCTAATATTTACATAGATTAATAAATTCAGTAAAACACTATCTTTGCTTAAATTAAACTATTGAATAATTTTATACATCCAAAAGCACAGTTAGGTACTAATGTAATAGTAGAGCATTTCTCTACAATTTACGAAGATGTAGTTATTGGAGATAATACTTGGATTGGACCAAACGTAACAATATTTCCAGGCACCAGAATTGGAAAAGATTGTAAGCTATTTCCAGGTGCTGTAATTGGTGCAATACCACAAGACCTAAAATTTGTAGGCGAAAATTCCTTGGTGGAAATTGGTGATAGGGTAATCATACGCGAATGTGCAACAGTGAACCGTGGTACAATAGCATCAGGCACAACAAGAATAGGAAATAATACTATGCTAATGGCATACGTACACGTTGCGCATGATTGTCTGATTGGTGAACATTGTATTTTAGCGAATGCTACTAACTTAGCAGGTCATGTAACCATAGAAGATTATGCTTATTTCGGTGGAATGAGCGGTGCACATCAGTTTACGAAAATTGGAAAGCATTGTTTTATTTCTGGTGGAAGTATGATTGGAAAAGACGTACCTCCATTTTGTTTAGTTATGCGTAATCCTGCTCAGTATGCTGGTGTTAATTCAATAGGACTGAAAAGACATAATTTTGTTTCTGATGAAATACATACCATTCAAGATGTGTATAGGTATATTTTTGGAAATAAAGGTTTGAATACAACTCAAGCAATACAAAAGATTGAAGAAGAGGTTCCAGTTTCAGATTTACGCAACTATATCTTAAGTTTTATTAAATCATCTGAAAGAGGAATTATTAAAGGCATTGACTGAAATTTCTTTTTATAATTTAAAGGATTAATAATTTT
>JANNVS010000095.1:0-2054 GCA_031414515.1 Sphingobacteriales bacterium
CCTTATTTTATTTAGAGAAATTTGTAGAAAATGCATCTAAGGTAACTCCAGAAGATTATTACACACTTGGTTTTGTACAGGCTCAAAAAGGTAAATGTGATAAAGCTATCAATAATCTATTACAACTATCACCCTTGCAAACTTCACTTGGACAAAATGCAATGTTTTTATTAGGTCAGTGTTATGAAAAAACCGGCAATAAAAAAGATGCTCGAACTGCATTTTTACAAGCAGCACGAATGAACTTTGATAAAGATATTCAGGAAGAAGCTTGGTTTCAGTATGCTAAACTATCTTATGAATTAGGGTACACAAATGATGCATTGGTTTCATTGAAAAATTTTATACAAACGTATCCAAAATCAAAATATAGTTTGGAAGCATATGAGTTGCTGGCAGATTTATTTTTAATGACACACAACTACGAAGAAGCTATGTCGATAATAGATAAATTACCGACAAAAACTGAGAAGCTTAAAGATGCATATCAAAAAATGGCTTACTATCGTGGTGTAGAAAACTATAATGATTATAAATTTGATAATGCAGAAATATTTTTTGATAAATCATTAAAATATCCAAACTTAAAAAGTATAGAAGCATTGTGCTATTACTGGAAAGCAGATATGGCTCATCAAAAATCAGAATTAGATAAATCCATTACACTTATAAATAAATTTATTCCATTAGCATTTTCAATTAGTTTAGAGTATTCTGATAAGGTTAATTCAGGAACTGCAAATTATTTACAAGGATATAATTATTATAAGAAAAAAGATTATAAAAACGCAGATGATTATTTTTTTAAAGCAGTGAATACTTTAAAGAATGACAACAATCTAACTAATAAGCAAAATGTATATCCAGATGCAATGATTCGTTTGGCAGATTGTTATTTCATGCAGAAACAATACAAATCTTCTGCACAGTATTATGATGAAGTAATAAAAATCAATGCGCAAGGTGCTGATTATGCTTTATTTCAAAAATCTATTATTGATGGATTAAATGGTAACTACAATGATAAAGTTGCAGGAATGAAAACATTGGTGATTCGCTTTCCCAATTCTGCTTTTGTAGACGATGCAATTATGCAAACTGGAAATACATACATGGCACAAGACAAAGACGAATTAGCAATTGAAACTTTTAAATCATTATTTGTAAAAAAATCAAAATCTGATCAGATACCATATGCTTATTTAAAGTTAGGATTGATTTATTTTAATCGTGATAATTTTGATGAATCAATTAGTTGGTATCAGAAAGTAGTGCAATATTATCCATCAACACCAGCATCTAACGAAGCCATGTTAGCTATTAAAGAAATTTATATTGCTAAAGGAGATCCAAATGGATATATTACTTATGCTAATAAATATCCAGGCTCAAAAGTAAGTGCATCAGAACAAGATTCTATTGTGTATTTATCAGCCGAAAAACAATTTTTTAATGGTAGCTTGGATAAGGCATTGCAAGGATTTACAAGCTATTTGACACAGTTTCCAAATGGATATTTTGCGTTACAAGCCAATTTTTATAAATCAGAATGCTTATTTACAAAACAAGATTTTCCAAATGCATTAAAAGGCTACGAATATATTATCAATCAATCGCAAAATAGATTTACAGAACGTTCAACCGTTAGAGCTGCAAATATCAACTATTACGATTTGAGAAATTATGTGCGTTCATATGAATTGTATTCAAAACTTCAAATTATTGCAACATTAGATGAATATAAACGTGAATGTTTAATAGGATTGATGAGAACATCATTTTATTTAAAAAAATATCAGGAATGTTTAGATAATATTTCAAAAGTAGCATTATTGCCAGGCCTGCCTGAGTTTTATAAATCTGAAATGGCCTATTATAAAGGAATGAGTCTATTTAATCAGAAAGAATATGATAAAGGATTAAAGGATTTAGAATATGTTGTCAAAAACGCAAACAATGAACAAGCTGCAGAGTCAAAATATACATTGGCAAAAATTTATTATTTAAAAGGAAATAAAAAACAAGCTGAAATTGAGTGCAATGAATACCTTGAT
>JANNVS010000096.1:0-7457 GCA_031414515.1 Sphingobacteriales bacterium
ATGATTGCCAATACGGTTAATTTTTTTATCTGATTATTGGATAAGTTTTGTGTTGAATTATTCGTTGTCATAATTTTAATATTTAAGCTTTAAAAAAACCTTTTAATTGAAATATCATTAGTGCAAAACCAGCAATGATAAGCGTAATGTTGGTGATTGTAGAAAATTGTGTGAATGATTTATATTTCCGCCAAATACTGATGATAATAAGTACATACAACAATGCAATAAATTGACCTATCTCAACACCGATATTAAAACCAATTAAGTTGGTGAGTAATCCTTCTTTTTTGAAATTAAATTCCTGAAGTTTGGTAGCTAATCCTAATCCATGGAAAAGACCAAACACTAAGACTGCTAATTTATTGTTTGGTTGAAAATTAAAATATTTTTTAAATCCACCTAAATTATCAAACCCTTTGTAAACAATAGACAAAGCAATGATTGCATCAATTAAATAAGCATTTACATGAAGATTAAACAATACGCCTAAAAGCAATGTGATGCTATGACCAATCGTGAACATACTCACATATAGAAAGATGTCTTTGGGTTTGTAAAGAAAGAATATTACACCAATTAAAAATAATAAATGATCGTAACCGGTAATCATGTGTTTGGCACCGATGTATAGAAATGGAATAAAAGCTGTACCGTTGTTATCCATTAAAAATATTCTTGTTTTATCATCTACACCATGTGCGAATGCCGTTGTGCATAAACATAGCAGCGTTGCAAATGCTATCAGATATTTTATTTTATTTTTCATGTCTTAGTTATTATTGATTAATGAATTAATTTCTACAATAGTATTATTTAGGTGTCTTACTACTTCAATGTAATTGCTTTGAACTTCTGTGGCCTGATTAATAAGCATCGTCCATTCTAAATAATTGATATTACCGTTGTTAAATTGATTGTTTGCTGTTGTGATAATAGTAGTTGCATTTTTCAATGCTTCGGTTTCATAATATTTCACCGCTTGGCTATTCTTTTTATATTCGTTCAGCAATAATCGAAATTGCTTTTGTAATTGTTGCTTTTCAATTTCTGCTTTTGTTTTGCTAATTTGATTGGCAAATGTGTACGCATTTATTTTATGTTTGATAGACGTATTAAATAAAGGAAACGAAAAGCCTAACTGACCGTAAGTACCTAAGTTATTAGAATTAAACCGTGCGCTATTGCGAAATGTCTGTAAGTAAATTCCACCAATTAACTCAGGTAATTTTTTTGATTTCTCTGTTGTGATTTTTGCATTATTGATATTTATTTCGTGTTCTATCAGTTTAATTATTGGTTGAGATGCAACAAAACTGGTGTCTATATTTTCGCTGAAATCTATTTTGTATTTAGTATAATTTGGTGTGTAAATAGTGTCTGTATTTAGTAAATAGTTGAATTGAATTTGCAACGATTGATAATCGTTTTGTAAATCCTGTAACTGTGTTCTTGCTTGTCCTAATTGAATTTCGGCAGTTGTTTTTTCTAAGATATTAGATTCGCCTTTATCAAATCTATTTTTAGATTTTTGCAAAAATTCGGCATACATCGAATCTGTTTTTAATAATAGTTTTTCTTTTTCTGTTAAATAAGCCATCTGATAAAAAACGGTAGTTACTTGTTTGGTCAATTCCTTTCTTTGTAACGCTTCGTTCCATTCGCCAACTTTTGCTTCTTCTATTAAAAGCTGCTTTTGTTTTTTATAAACTGCCGGAAACTTAATGCTTTGTGAAATACCAATTTTTGCATCAAAAAAGTTACTGTTTATTTGTCCAAACTCTGCACCAAAAGTAGTGTTTGGAATATCGTAAGCGGTTTTAGTCAGTAGCTTTAAATAAGCAGATTTTAACTGTTCATTTTTTACTTTGAGATTGTTTTTATTGGCAATCTCAATCGCTTTGTCTAATGTAATCTTTTCCTGTGCATTTGCATTTTGAAAAGAAAGTAATATGAAACAAATAATTGCTAATGTTGAAATGCTTGTTTTATCGTTTCCTTTTATCTTAATTCCTTTTTCATAAAGTACATATAAAACAGGCAAAACAAATAAGGTTAAGAATGTTGCAATCAATAAACCACCAATTACAACTGTTGCTAATGGTCGTTGTACTTCTGCGCCAGCACCATTGCTTAATGCCATTGGCAAAAATCCTAATGATGCAACAAATGCAGTCATTAAAACTGGCCTTAATCTTACTTTAGTGCCTTTTAAAACGATCTTTATTAAATCGTTTTCGCCGATTGTTTTTAAACGATTATATTCAGAAATTAAAACAATTCCGTTTAACACAGACACTCCAAATAATGCAATAAAACCAATACCTGCGCTAATACTAAAAGGCATTCCACGCAACGCTAAGAATAAGATACCACCAATGGCAGATAATGGAATGGCTGAATAAATTAATAAACCTTGTCTAAAAGAATTGAATGCTAAATAGAGTAGAATAAAGATGAGTAGTAATGAAATTGGAACGGCAATAGACAATCGTTTTTTTGCAGCAACTAAGTTTTCAAATGCGCCTCCATATTCTACATAGTAACCTGATGGTAATTTTATTTGTTGTTCTACTTTGCTTTGTAACTCTTTTACTATGCTTTGAACATCTCTTTCGCCAACATTGAAACCAATAGTAATTCTACGTTTTGCATCATCACGTTGTATTTGATTAATGCTTTCTTTTATATCAACATCTGCTACTTGGTTTAATGGTATTTGAATTCCTTGTGTTGTTGGTATCAATAAATTTTGTACGTCTTCTAAATTTTGTCGTTGTTCATTTCCTAAACGTACTACTAAATTAAATCGCTTTTCATCTTCATAAACCATACCAGCACTTTGACCTGCTAATGCTGTATTTACTACTTTATTGATGTCTTGAATATTTAATCCGTATTGTGCTATTAAATCTCTTTTGTAATTAATTATTAGTTGAGGAAGTCCTGTAATTGGTTCTACATATACATCTTCTGCGCCCTCAACTTTTGAAGAAATAGTACCAATTACTTTTGCATATTTAGAAAGTGTGTCTAAGTTTTCACCAAATAGTTTGCATACCACATCTTGTTTTGCGCCAGTCATTAATTCGTTAAAACGCATAGCAACTGGATATTGGAAACTGAAAGTAACACCTGGAATATCATTCAGTGCTTCTTTCATTTTATCTGCTAATTCATTCCAAGATGATGCAGAAGTCCATTCCGATTTATCTTTTAAAATAATCATCATGTCACTTGCTTCCATTGGCATTGGGTCGGTTGGTATTTCGCCACTACCTGATTTTCCTACAATCTTTTCTACTTCAGGAAATTTTGCTAATAAGATATGTGCTGATTTCATAATTGCTTCCGATGATGTAGTTAAGTTGCTACCTGTTAATACTCTTGTTTCTACTGCAAAATCACCTTCTGGTAATTCAGGAATAAATTCGCCACCTAATGTTGAGAATATAAACAATGCTATTGCTAATAAACAAATAGAAGTTGCAACAATAGTTTTAGGTATTTGCAATACTTTTATCAATGCTTTTTGATGTACCTTTTCAACAAACGCCATCATCTTATCTGAAATATTCTTTTTATGCAAAATGTTTTTACTTAGAAATAATGCAGACATCATTGGCACATAAGTTAATGAAAGAATGAATGCACCTAACAAGGCAAATGCAACGGTTTGCGCCATTGGTATAAACATTTTCCCTTCAATGCCTTCTAATGTAAAAATTGGCAGATATACGGCTAAAATAATTAACTCACCAAATACAGCTGCGTTACGCATTCGTGTTGAAGTCTTATATACAATGTCGTCCATTTCTAATTGCGATACGCTGTTTTGGTTTGATGTGTGTAGTTGAAACATACAGGCTTCTACAATAATTACAGCACCATCTACAATTAAACCAAAATCTAAAGCACCTAAACTCATTAAGTTTCCACTTACTTTAAAAATATTCATCAAGATAATGGCAAATAAAAGTGCTAACGGAATTACCGATGCAACAATAAATCCTGCTCTGAGATTTCCTAAAAACAAAACTAAAATCAAAATAACAATCAATGCACCTTCTAACAAATTTTTGGTAACGGTTCCGATTGCACTATTTACCATTTTTGTTCTATCTAAAAATGGTTCTAACTCAACGCCTTCTGGTAATGTTTTACGTATCTGTATAATGCGTTCTTTTACTTCATCAATAACTCTACTGCTATTATCACCTTTTAGCATCATTACAACCGCACCAGCAACTTCGCTTTCGTCGTTATAAGTTAATGCACCATATCTTGTTGCATTTCCAATTCTAACTTCTGCAACATCTTTTATTAATAAAGGAATTCCTTTAGCAGTATTTTTTACTACAATATTTTCTATATCTTCTATATTTCCAATTAATCCTTCAGCTCTGATGTATAACACCGTTGATTTTTTTTCGATGTATGCACCACCAGTATTTTCATTATTTTTTTCTAATGCTGTAAATACATCATTCATGGTAATGTGCTGTGCATTTAGATTATTTGCATCTACTGCAATCTCATATTGTTTTACCTTTCCACCAAAACTGCTTACATCAGCAACGCCTTTAACATCTATTAATTGTCGTTTTACAATCCAATCTTGAATAGTTCGTAATTCTGTAGCGTTATATTTCGTTTCATATCCTTTTTTAGGCTTTAAAACATATTGATAAATTTCGCCTAATCCTGTGGTAACTGGTGCTAATTCAGGTTCGCCAATTCCAGTAGGAATTTGAGATTTAACCGATTGTATTCTTTCGGTCACTTGTTGCCTTGCCCAATAAATATCTACATCATCATCAAACACAATAGTAATTAATGACAACCCAAAACGTGAGAAACTACGGATTTCTTTTAATCCTGGGATATTACTATTGGCTTGTTCAATTGGAAATGTAATTAACCGTTCAACATCAGGTGCGCCTAATGATGGTGTTGATGTAATTATCTGAACTTGATTATCTGTAATGTCAGGCACTGCATCAATTGGCAATTTTGTAATTTGGAAGCAACCATAGCCAATAAGCGCAATGACAAATAATCCAACAATAAGTTTGTTCTTTATAGAGAACTTTATAATTTTATTAAGCATAATCAGTTTGATTAATGTTTTTTATTAAATAAGAAAAAAGTGTTGTATTTATGATTACAGAATTTTAAAAAGTTGCAAATTATTACATCGTAATCACAAATGAAATAAAGTAGATTTACTTAAATGGAATCTAAATCTATGCAGTAAATGGTGGCGCACGCAAACCAGAACTGCTCCAATGTGGAGTTATAAAGGCTAATTTCGTTTCAGGTGGTGGAAATATTAATTGAGAATCTAATACATCTTCATGAATACTAAAACCGACAGTTAAAATACTAACACGATAATCTATTGAAGAAGCATCTATTTTATAATTCACTTTTGTGGTTACAAAACTATCGTCTGAATGCAGATAGTGGTCAAATAAATGACCAATACCTTTGTGGTGGTGATGTGCTGAGGTGTTATGCGTTTTATTATGAGAATGCGGAAAAATATTATGCCCAAGTAATATTATATTGGAAAAATAAATACAGAATATGGCTATGTGCTTCATGAACATATTATCAAAGTTAAATAAAATGACCGAAAAACAATTTAAAAATTTATTGTCTTTATGTTTTATTGATTAAGTTTGAGATAAATGGGATTATTAGACATCATACAAAATATTACAAAACCGAAACAGGATAGTGATGTTGACCACTTTTTAACTAAATTTCCAAATAAAGTAGGTTCTTATGGATACGATCCATGGGGTTTTAATATCAACGGATTAAAACCATTTATAGGTGCTGGGAAATTTTTTTATGAAAATTATTTTCGTGTGGAGACACATGGTTTAGAAAATATACCATCTGTTGGCAGATGTTTAATTATTGCAAATCATAGCGGACAATTACCATTAGATGCCATGATGTTAGGTTATTCTATGGTGACTAACGAACACGCACCGCGCGCACCAAAAGGTATGTACGAACGATTTGTTCCACAGGTGCCTTTTATTAGTTCTATATTTTCGCAATGGGGTGGCACTGTTGGAGATCCAGAGAATTGTATCAAAATGTTGCAAAATGAGGAAGCGGTTATGGTGTTTCCAGAAGGAGTACGTGGCATTTCAAAACCGTATAAAAAGAAATATCAATTACAACGATTTGGGTTAGGATTTATGTATATGGCCATACAAACAAAATCACCGATAATACCTGTGGGAATTGTTGGATGTGAAGAATCAATTATTAATTTTGGCAATATAGATTTTTTGCAAAAGCTAATAAAATTTCCATCAGCACCAGCATTAATTCCATTTATTTTACCGTCTAAAGTGATTATAAATATTGGGAAACCTATGATTTTTGAAGGAGATGCATCAAGAGAATATCAGGTACAGGAAATGGTAGAAGAAGTAAAAATAGAAATAAAGAATTTAATGAATATTGGTTTAAAACAACGAAAAAGTATTTTTAGTTGAGTGTATTTCTTTATTCCAAAATATTATGATACTCACAAATTATCTTATCATAAGTATAAATAAGAAACAGCTAAAGTTATTCTCAAAATACCAACGCATCATTCACTTTCTTTTTTTCTAAAGCTAATTTCAAAACTTCATCCATTTGCTCTACATAATGAAACTTTATACCTTTGATAAAATCAGCTGGTACTTCATCTACATCTTTTTCATTTTCTTTGCACAAAATGATTTCTTTTATACCGGCACGTTTTGCTGCTAATATCTTTTCTTTTATTCCACCTACAGGCAGAACCTTGCCACGTAAAGTAATTTCACCGGAAAGTGCAGTAAATGCTTTTATTTTTCGTTGAGTAAATAAGGAAGTTAAAGCTGAAAGAATAGCAATACCAGCACTTGGCCCATCTTTTGGTATAGCACCTTCAGGAACATGTATATGTAAATTCCAATCAGAAAAGGCTTCCTTCGGAATATTTAGATCACTTGCTTTTGTTTGTAAGTAACTTAATGCAGTATTAAATGATTCTTTCATCACGTTACCTAAATTTCCTGTAATTGTCAAATTGCCTTTCCCTTTACTTGCGGATGATTCGATAAATAGAATGTCGCCACCCATAGGTGTCCATGCCAAACCAATAGCTACACCACATGGATTATTTTCTGAATATTTATCGTGATTATATTTAGGTTTTCCTAAAATGCGTGTAATATCTTCAATGGAAATAGACGCATTGTAGACTTCTTCCGTGGCAACACTTTTAGCTACATTTCGCATAATAGATGCAATAACTCTATCTAATTCACGTACTCCACTTTCATAGGTATAATTGTGAATCAGATGTTGAATAGCCTTATCGTTTAATTTTACCTGTGCATATTTCAATCCATGTGCTTCACGTTGTTTTGCTACTAAATGTTTCTTTGCAATTTCTGTTT
>JANNVS010000097.1:0-2102 GCA_031414515.1 Sphingobacteriales bacterium
CTTCAAAGACTACAAAAATTGAGACAGCCACTGTTGTGTCTACAGATCCAACAAAAGAGGTTGCTGGTCTTAAAAGAGAAACTCCAGAAGTTCCTTTTAATTATACAGCAACAAAAGTTTCTTTATCTGCAAATGCTTCGCCCGAAGTGAAAGCGGAATTTTTTAAGAAGCATAATGCTGATCACTATTATGTGTATTCAAACGATAAAGCAAAAATTGTTTCTAAAGAAGAAATGGAAATAGCACTTCAATTAGAGAAGTCAAAATCAATAAACAAAACCCCACTTATTAACCCAAAAAACTAGTATATGAAATTCAATATTACTAAATTTTTTACCGTTGTTGCGTTTTTGCTTTTTATGGTGTCAGGATTTTCAAATAATCCAGTGCATCCTAAAAAGGTAAAGTATTCAACTAAATCAAAATCGGCACCAGGAAACAAATTGTTTCTTTCTATACCAGTTGGTGGAATTCCAACAAATGCAACGGTTGGAAATACAATTACCTATTCGGTAAACGTTTCCAATTTGCAACCAGCTACAACTGAAGTAGGTGTAACTCTTGAAGTGAAATTTCCAACCGGAATTATTCCAGTTGTTGGAGGCGTAACTGTGAACGGAGCTGCTGCAGGTTTTACAACACCCAATGCAGCGTTGCCCAACGAAATATTAGTCACAGTTGGCGATATAGTCGGAGGTGGAAATGCTTTAGTTGCAACGCAAGCAATTGCAGGTTGTAACTATTTTGCATATGCAAACGGTGGGGGTACAACAAGATTGTTTTACAAAGCTTTGTACACAGGAAATTCTGATTTCCTTAAAGAAGGTACAAATCCAGATGGGTTTACAGATGAGTTCAATCCAAGTTTACCTGCGTTAAATATAGTAGGTATAACTCCAATATCACCAAGTGTAACACTTGGTTCTGTTGTTACTAGAACAATTGAGTTAATAAATGGAGGTTCAGGTCCTTTAACTACATTTGATTTGTTCGATGATCACGGAACAGATTTTACAATAACATCTATTGCAGGTGTTGCGGGAGCTTCTGTTTTATCAAATACTGCAACTCAATTAAAAATTAGAGTTTCATCTGCTGATATTGCTGCAAATACTCACCCTTCTAACGATGGGGATGGTAATTTTGAATTGAACGAGAGAATGTTAATTACTTTAACCTATACAGTAGGTGCTTGTGATCCTTTACAAACTTTCTCAGTAGTAAAAGCTGCTTGGGGAACTGTGCCTGATGTTTATTGTGATGATGATATTAGAAATGGTGGTGTGACTTTTGGAAACATTGTTCCAAATATAGCTGTTGTTGCAGATTCTGGTAACCCGTTATACCAAAACCCTAAATGTTTTGGTCAAGATTACCACAGAATAGTAAAATTGACTAATAATGGCACAGGTGTTTCTACAAATGGTACTTTCAAATTAGGTACCGTTTGGGATACATCTCTTACAACAGAAGAAAATCGTTCTGTTGCTATGGAGCGTATTAAGTCAGGTTCAATTAGAATTTCACTAAACGGAGCTGCACTTGCTCCAGCAACAATTTTAGCAACGTTCCCATTATTGTCTTATGATGCTGGATATGATGCAAAATATGTAACTTGCTTTGGTGCTATTGCATCAAACATTTCTGCTTACGAGATTCAACTACCAAGTATGAATCCAGGAGATATTGTTACTATTGAGTATGATAATGAAACCTGTGCAAACACAACTTCTTGTTATGGTGTAGATCATCAAGGTATTCAAGCGTATACCATAAAATATAAAGATGCGTGTCAATCAGATCCATCTTTAATTGCAAAAGGTGCTATTGGATATTTGCAATATGAGCCATCGATAAGCTTCATCAATTCAGGACCTTCAGATGTAAATGATACTGATCCAGCAATTTATTTATATGATGTTGCAAGTTACGCAAATCCATATACTGTTTATCCTGGAGCAAAATATCATTTAGAATTTGCTTTTGCAGCAGGTTTAACACCAAATGCAAATACTTTATTACCAGAAAATTTCAATTTAAACGGTAACGCTCCTTTAGCAGGATTTCCTCAAATAATTGGCAACAAAGTAGTTGTTGAATAT
>JANNVS010000098.1:0-1855 GCA_031414515.1 Sphingobacteriales bacterium
AGGCTTAGCTTTTGAAAATTGGGGTTTAGCATATGGACAGTTTACAACTTTCACTCATCATATGATTGGATTAGTTGGAATTGCAGTATTTGCTTTTTGCGGTTCTTATGCTTTGTACTATATAACTAATATGATAGAACCAATTCGTGTAACCAAAGAAGAAGAAGAATTAGGTTTAGATATTACACAACATGGTGAATCTTATCAGACACTGAGAATAGATTTATAAAATAAAGGTCAATAATTACTAAGATTTGTAATTGGCTCACTCGTAAGAGTGAGCCAATTCTTTTTATATTTGTTTATGGATATTGAACAGTTACGAAGAATTTGCATCGAATTACCTAAAACAACCGAAGACATAAAATGGGAAGATGATTTGTGTTTTTGTATTGGTGAAAAGATGTTTTGTGTAACAGGTTTCAATCAGCCAATGCGAGTTTCATTTAAGGTAAAAAAAGAAGAATTTGATGAATTATGTACAATTGAAGGTATTAAGCCTGCGCCATATTTAGCAAGATATAACTGGGTATTAGTGTCAGATATAAATCAATTTTCTGAAAAAGATTGGAATCACTATATCACACAATCCTATCAATTAGTAAAAGAGAAATTGCCTAAAAAATTATTAAAAGAATTGAATTTATGCTAGTAATTTATTTCTTATATTTTGATGTTCCCAAAAACTTTCTTCAATATATCACTAGTCCTTGAATTTGCATTCTGACGTAATTTCTTTTCTTCTTCTGAAATCATATAAAATAATCCTTTAATAGCTTTTCGTGTTACAAAATCAGGTAAATCAGTTTCCACTTTTTGTACAAATGGTATTTTGTTATATTGACTCATAATATCACTCCAATATTTGGTAGCGTTGAGTTTATCTAATGCTGATTTTATATGTGGTTTAAAAGCTGATACCAGTTGTTCTGTTGTAGCATTTTGAAGATATACAGTTGCTGCATCTTGTTTTTTATTATTGATAATTCCTATGGCATCCGTTACAGTCATTTGTTTAATAGCGGCAATAAATATTGGAGTTGCCTGCTTTGCTGCATCTTCCGCAGCGTGGTTCATGGTTTCCACCATCTTGTCAATTTGGAATCCTAACCCTAAGTTACGTAATGTACTTTCTACTTTTTTGGCATTTTCTGGAAATGGAATTTTTATCAAATCATTTTTTAAAAAACCATCTACTATAGATACTTTTTCCACACCAGTTGTGATACCTTTTGTAAGCGCCTCTTTAATTGCCTGACCAGCTTCATTTTCGGTAAAGTTTCCTGTTTCAGGTAAAGTAGTCGCTTTCTCAAAAATGTCTTTAAAGTTTCCAAATTGTGCAAATGAGTTTGAAGACAATAAAAAATAAAAAGTAGCAAACAATAAATAATGTTTAGTCATAAATTGGATATTATATTTTGAATGACACAAAATTCGCACCAAAGTTTTATAATCTACTATTTAGTATGATATTGCTTACTAATTGCGAATCTGTTTCTGTTTTTCAATTTGAAAGCCTTACAGGTTTAATTATTATTTATGTAGTTTTAATAATTGTTCTACATATTTTCCGATAATATCAAACTCAATATTTACTTTCGTGCCTATTTTATAAGTAGAAAAAATAGTATGTTTTAGAGTGTATGGAATAACAGAGATAGAAAACTTTTTTTTCTTTGTTTTTACGACGGTGAGACTAGTTCCATCAATAGAAATTGACCCTTTTGGAACAAGAGAAAATATTGGTTTATCTTCAAACTCAAAATGAAAATCCCAACTACCGTTTTGATCTTCTATTTTAATAACCTCAGCCATTTGATCTACATGACCTTGAACGATATGCCCATCCAGCCTT